>SLLJ01000006.1 GCA_007134165.1 Nitriliruptoraceae bacterium
AGCCGGGGGTTCGCAGCCGGGGGTTCGCAGCCGGGGGTTCGCAGCCGGGGGTTCGCAGCCGGGGGTTCGCAGCCGGAGGCCCAGACCCAGGCGCCAGCCGGGTCCGGTAGGGCGACCAATGGGAACTGGAGGGTGGAGCGGACGCGGGCCTCGGCGCCACATCCGGGTGCGATGCTGCCACGGCCGTGCTCGACGACCGCCGTCATGATGCTCGGGCCGACAACGGTGCCACGAATCCGCCGACGGTCGGAGCAGTCGGCCGCTCGTCAACCGTGGTGTCGGGCTGGTCGACCATGCGCTCATCGACGTTGCTGGTGCGCCCGTCTGGGGAGGTCCCCCGTGCGGCCAGAGTTCGTCACGTGCGTGACGTTGGTGAGGGGCGCTGAGCGGCCGTTCGCCGGCCTGACCTGCAGGTTCGTCGTTGCGGACGTCTGCTTCCGGGCACGTCCAGCCTCCGCCGCCAGGCGCAACCTCTCTCCCCGACGCACTGCGGGACATGGACGGATGACGTGACCGAAGAGTCGAGTTCGCATGACCAACCTCGACCCGAAGCGCCTGGGGTGAACACCACGAACTGACGGCCCACCAACCGGTGCGTCGATGAGCGCGCCGGTCGGTGCCAAGCTGCCAGGCCCTGCGCTGGACGGTCCGGACCCGATCCTGCTCACCGCGGCGGATCGCAAGCGCCGAAGCTGACCGGACCACCCCGGCGATGATCGTCGCAGCGACGAGTCCCCGCGCGCTGTCGGCGTCCGGACCGTTGCCGTCCCTCGAGCGGCCACCGCACGCCTCGCAGACTCGACACCTGGGACCTGCAGCCTGCTCCAAACGGTTCAATGCGTGCGTTCAGCGCTCGCAATCTGGTGGCGTGTCCCCGGTCTCTGAAGAGCGGCTTCGCGCGTGCCGACCCGGCAGGCCATTGCCTCCGTCACCGGAAACCTGGGGATTCGAACATGAACGCCATCTCGATGCGACGCCCCTCTGTGGCACTGCTCATCATCGTCAGCCTGCTGCTTTCCGGGCAGATCATCCTCAACCCGTCGCTCTTCATCGACGATCGCGCGGCTGAGTCCGCGACGTTCGTCGTACAGGCTGGCGACGCCGATCTCGCGACCGAACTCGTGGTCCAGGCCGGCGGCTCCGTCGAGATTCAGCTCGAGCTCATCGGCGCCGTGTCCGCGACCTTGCCGGTCGATGCTGCCGAAGAGCTCGCCGGACTCCCAGGCATCGAGGTCGCTCGCGACGCCCAGGTGTCGCTGGCGAGCACCGACGAAGACGCCTCCGTCGACGACCTCACTGGCCACATCGACGCCCTGAACCTTCCGGAGCATCGGACGTCAACGGACGATCAGCTCCTCTCAACCGGGTCGGGTCTGGGCATCGGGGTTGCCCTGCTCGACACCGGCGTGGCCAACCATCCGGACCTCGCCGGCCGGGTCATCGACGGTCCGGACCTGAGTGACGAGGCAGGGACCAGCGCAGAGCACCTCGACTCCTACGGCCATGGAACCTTCATGGCGGGGCTGATCGCGGCCGACGGTCCGGTCCCCGGTGCCGCGCCGGGTTCCCACATCGTGTCGGTGAAGCTCGCCGGAGCCGACGGTGACACCTCGCTGTCGCGGGTGATCGAGGGCATCGGCTGGGCAGTGATGAACGCCGACCGGTACAACCTGCGTGTGCTCAGCCTGTCGTTCGGCGTGCCGACCGACATCGCCCCGGAGGACGACCCCCTGGTGGCTGCGGTCCAGGCCGCATGGGCAGCCGGCATCGTGGTGGTCACCTCCTCGGGCAACGAAGGTGAAGGAGTGGTCACCTCCCCGGGGCGCGACCCGTGGGTCCTCACCGTCGGCGCCACGGACAACGCGCTGAGCAGCGTGCCGGAGTGGTCGGGCAGCGGCTCCGTCGGTGATCTTGCCCGTCCCGACGTGCTTGCTCCCGGCGTGAGTGTGATCTCGCTGCGTGCCGAGGGGTCGACCGTCGACGAAGAGAACCCCTCGGCGCGTATCACCGTCGACGACGGGCCGGCCGACTACTTCCGGGGCAGTGGGACCTCGATGTCCACCGCACTGGTGGCCGGGGCCGTTGCGGTCCTCGCCGAGTCCCGCCCCTGGGCCACTCCTGACGACGTCAAGGCCGCCTTGATCAACTCGGGTGTCCCCGTTCCGGGCAGCGACGCCCCGGCGATCGACCTCGCGGCCGCCGAGCGCCTCGAGGCCGACCCCGACTGGAATCAGCAGCACCCGGTCGTCCCGTCCGCGTTGGTCCCCAAGACCATGCCGTGGACGGATCACCGCGCCCCCGGCCCGCAGGAGACCTGGAGGCGCCTCGACCTGGCGGACCTTCAGGCTGCTGCCCGAGCTGGCTGGGCCGACGCCGCCTTCCAACGCGCACGCTGGGCCGATGCCGCCTTCCAACGCGCACGCTGGGCGGATGCCGCCTTCCAACGCGCACGCTGGGCCGACGCCGCCTTCCAACGCGCACGCTGGGCCGACGCCGCCTTCCAACGCGCACGCTGGGCGGATGCCGCCTTCCAACGCGCACGCTGGGCCA
>SLLJ01000232.1 GCA_007134165.1 Nitriliruptoraceae bacterium
ACCGAGTTCCTGCCGGTGTCCTCCTCGGGCCACCTGCAGGGCGTGCCCTACCTGCTGGGCTGGGACACCGGCAGCCTCGCCTTCGACGTGCTCGTGCACACCGGGACGCTGCTGGCGGTCGTGGTCTACTTCCGCGACGACCTGCTCGGCCTGCTGCGCGGCGTGCTGGGCGTGGGCGGAGTGGACGCCGCCGAGCGGCGCCGGGCGCTGGTGCTGGTCGGCCTGCTCGGGCTGGCGAGCCTGCCGGCGGCCGGCGCCGGGCTGCTGTTCGCAGACGTGTTCGCGGCGGCGTTCGCCTCGCCCCGCGCGGTGGCCGGCTTTCTGTACCTCACCGCGGTGCTGCTGTGGACCGCCGAGCGGCTGCGCACCCGACGACTGGCGCGCCCGGAGCGCCGGAGGGCACCCGCCGACCGGGCCGCCGCGACGACCGACGCGGACCCAGACCCCGACCCCGACCCGGACCCGGACCCCGGCCGTGACGTCGGCTCGCTCCGCGCCCGCGATGCGCTGGCGATCGGTGCCGCCCAGGCGCTGGCGATCTTCCCCGGCATCTCGCGCTCCGGGGCGACCATCGCCACCGGCATGGCGCTCGGGCTGTCGCGCACCGCCGCCGCCCGCTTCAGCTTCCTGATGGCGATCCCCGTGATCCTCGGCGCGACCGTGCTCACCGCGGGCGAACTCGGTACCCCCGAGCCGGGCGTGCTCGATTTCGGTCCGGTCCAGGTCGTCGCCGGCGTCCTGGCCGCCACGGTCAGCGGCTACTGGGCGATCCACACCCTGCTCGGCGTGGTGCAGCGCCGGGACCTGCTGGGCTTCGCCCGCTACGTCGTGGTGTTCGCCACCGTGCTGCTGGTGGCCACCTTCCTGCGCGCCTGATCGTCACGCAGCCCACCAACCGATCCGCCGTCCACCACCCGACCGCCCCGGAGCCGACATGACCATCCGCATCGAAGCCCGCCGCGTGCTGCCCGGCCGCGGCGCGCCGATCGACGACGGGGTGGTGGTGCTCGAGGATGCCACGATCGCCTTCGTGGGCCCGGCCGGCACCGCACCGGCCACCCCGGGCGCCGAGGTCGAGGTGGCCGACACCGTGCTGCCGGGGCTGTGGGACTGCCACTGCCACCTGTTCGGGGTGCTCAGCGCCGACCTGCATGCGGTGTATCTCGAGCCGATCGCGCTACGCGCGGCGCGGGCCACGAAGGATCTGGGTCGGGCACTGGCGGCCGGGGTGACCTCGGTGCGGGAGGCCGGCGGGCTCGGGATCCACCTCGCCCGGGCGGTCGAGGAGGGCAGTGTGGCCGGTCCGCGCGTCTACGCGCCCGGCGCGATCCTGTCGACGACCGGCGGGCACGGCGACCTGCACGACGTTCCGCTGGACTGGGTCCACGCCTTCACGCCCCACGAGCCGGCGCTACGGCTGTGCGACGGCGTGGCCGACGGCATGCGTGCCGTCCGCGAACAGCTGCGCGAGGGCGCCGCGGTGATCAAGATCTGCGCGTCGGGCGGGGTGCTCTCCGAGCGCGACCATCCCATCCACCAGCAGTTCACCGACGCCGAACTGCGCGCCATCGTGGAGGTCGCGGGGCTCGCCGAGCGTGCGGTGATGGCCCACTGCCACGGCAAGCCGGGGATGATGGCGGCGATCGAGGCCGGAGTCCGCACGATCGAGCACGGCACCTACCTCGACGAGGAGGTGGCGGCCGCAATGGTCGAGCGTGACGTGCTGCTGGTGCCGACCCGGCTGATCGTCACCGAGCTGATGGAGGTGGGCCGGGCGGCCGGCATGTCCGCGGCGATGTTCGCCAAGCTCGCCGCCACCGACGAGCGGCACCACGACGCGCTGGCGCTGGCCCACGCGTCGGGCGTGCGCATCGCCATGGGCACCGACATCGCCCTTTCCCGTCCGTCGCTGCCTGCTGCCTGGGGCAACCACGGCCGGGAGCTCGGGCTCATGGCCGCGGCCGGGATGACGCCGCTGCAGGTCCTCGAGGCGGCGACCGCCAACGGTCCCGAAACGCTCGGTGCGCAGGCACCCGCCTCGGGCCAGCTGCTCGCGGGGTACGACGCCGATGTGATCGCGGTCGACGGCGACCCGTCGGTGGACCTCGCCGTGCTCGCCGATCCGACCAACGTGCGGGTGGTGTGGCAGGGCGGCGTGAAGGTGCACGAGCGACCGCCGGCGTGACCGACCGCCGGCGTGACCGGCTGCCGGCGTGACCGGCCAGGCTCAAGCGCCGAGCACCTCGTGCAGGAAGGCGGCGACGCGAGGGTAGGCGTCGATGCGGTTGCGCAGCTTGGCCAGCCCGTGGCCTTCGTCGTGGTACGCCAGCAGATCGCTGCGCACCCCGCGGCGGGTGAGCACCTCGTGCAGTTGCTCGGCCTCGCTGAGCGGCACCCGCGGGTCGTTGGCGCCGTGGACCAGCAGCAGCGGGGCACGCATGCGCTCGACGTGGGTGATCGGCGAGAGCTCGAGCAGCAGGTCGCGGTCGTGCTCGAGCGAGCCATACTCCCGCTCGCGGTAGACCCGGCGCCACGACGCGGTGTTCTC
>SLLJ01000315.1 GCA_007134165.1 Nitriliruptoraceae bacterium
GACGGGGGCCGCAGCACGTTGGCGACGAACCGGATCAGGCGGTGTCGAACCGGTCGAGGTTCATGACCTTGTCCCACGCGGCGACGAAGTCGTGGACGAACTTCTCGTGGGCATCGGCGCTGCCATAGACCTCCGAGATCGCCCGCAGCTGCGAGTTGGACCCGAACACCAGGTCCACCCGGGTGGCGGTGAACCGCACCTCACCGGTGTCACGATCTCTGATCTCGAACAGCTCCTCGCCCTCGCCGACCGGCACCCAGGTGGTGCCCATGTCGAGCAGGTTGACGAAGAAGTCGGTGCTGAGCACCCCTGGCCGGTCGGTGAGCACCCCGTGGCGCTCCTCGCCCGCGTTGACCTCGAGCGCCCGCAGACCGCCGATGAGCACGGTCATCTCCGGTGCGGACAGCGTCAGCCGGTGCGCCCGGTCGATCAGCAGGTGCTCGGTGGGTACCGGCCCGTCCTTCTGCCGGTAGTTGCGGAACCCGTCGGCATCCGGCTCGAGGTAGCTGACGGACTCGACGTCGGTCTGCTCCTGGGTGGCGTCGGTGCGGCCCGGCGTGAACGGCACGCTGACCTCGTAGCCAGCGGCCTTGGCGGCCGCCTCGACTCCGGCGCAGCCGCCGAGCACGATCAGGTCCGCCAGCGACACGCGCTTGCCGCCGGACTGCTCGGCGTTGAACGCCGCCTGCAGCGTCTCGAGCTCGGCGATGACGCCCGCCACACCCGAGCGGACGTTGACGTCCCACTCCGCCTGCGGCGAGAGCCGGATGCGCGCGCCGTTGGCGCCACCACGCTTGTCGGTGTCGCGGTAGGTCGACGCCGAAGCCCAGGCGGTGGCCACCAGCTGGCGCACCGACAGCCCCGAGGCGAGGATCCGGTCCTTGAGCGCCGCGACGTCCGCGTCGTCGATCAACTCGTGGTCCACGGCCGGCACGGGGTCCTGCCACAGCATCTGCTCGTCGGGTACCAGCGGGCCGAGGTAGCGGGCGACCGGGCCCATGTCCCGGTGCAGCAGCTTGAACCAGGCGCGGGCGAAGGCGTCGGCGAGCGCATCGAGGTCGGCACGGAAGCGCTTGGAGACCTCGAGGTAGGCCGGGTCCTTGACCATCGACAGGTCGGTGGTCGCCATCATCGGCGGCACCTTGACCGAAGGGTCGTGCGCCATGGGCACGAGGTCCTCGTCCCGCACGTCGATGGGCGTCCACTGCTTCTTGCCGGCGGGACTCTCGGTCAGCTCCCAGTCGTAGGTGAACAGCAGGTCGAAGTAGGTGCTGTCCCATTCGATGGGGGTCGGCGTCCAGGCACCCTCGAGCCCGCTCGTCACCGCGTGGTCTCCCATCCCGGTGCCGAAGTCGGTCTTCCAGCCCAGCCCCTGCTCGGTGATCCCCGCACCCTCGGGCTCCCGCCCGACGACGGTCTCGGGGGCGGCACCGTGGGTCTTGCCGAAGGTGTGTCCACCGGCGATCAGCGCGACAGTCTCCTCGTCGTTCATCGCCATGCGCTTGAAGGTCTCGCGGATGTCGTGGGCGGCGGCCAGCGGGTCCGGGTTGCCGTTGGGGCCTTCCGGGTTGACGTAGATCAGCCCCATCTGTACCGCGCCGAGCGGACCCTGAAGCTCACGCTCCCCCTCGTAGCGCTCGTCGCCGAGCCACTCGGTCTCCGGGCCCCAGTCGATGTCGTCCTCGGGGGCCCAGATGTCTGCCCGGCCGAAACCGAAGCCGAAGGTCTTCAGCCCCATGGTGTCCAAGGCCCGGTTGCCCGCGAACAGCAGCAGGTCGGCCCAGGAGAGCTTGCTGCCGTACTTCTGCTTGATCGGCCACAGCAGCCGGCGTGCCTTGTCGAGGTTGGCGTTGTCCGGCCAGCTGTTGAGCGGCGCGAAGCGCTGCGCACCGGTGCCGCCCCCACCACGGCCGTCCGCGACCCGGTAGGTGCCCGCCGCGTGCCACGACATCCGGATGAACAACGGGCCGTAGTGGCCGTAGTCGGCCGGCCACCAACCCTTGGAGTCGGTCATCAGCGCGTCGAGGTCGCGGGTCAACTCGTCCACGTCGAGCTGCGCGAACGCCTCGCCGTAGTCGAACTCCGGACCCAGCGGGTTGGAACTGGGGTGGTGCTGGTGCAGGATCCGCAGGTTGAGCTGATTGGGCCACCACTTGTCGATCGATGGCCCCTCATTGCTCGTGCGGGCGCCCGTGATCGGGCACTGGCTCACAGGTTCGGACACGTCAAGCTCCTCGTGTTTCAGGGCTGGTGCTTCAAGGCTGATGCTCATGAACTGGTGCTTCAGGGCGGTCGCTTCGAGGGCGGATCACCGTCGCCCTCTCCCGACCGTGTCGGACGCCGGATCCGAATCGGGGTTAGACTGCGTCCAGAATAGCAACTGCTCCAGGAGAATCCCGCCCGGGGCCGAGGAGGGATCGCGCCCGTGACCCCGCTCATCGACCGGCTGCGCCGCCGCGGCTGGCGGCTGACCGCCCAGCGCCGCGTCATCGCCGAGACCATGACCGGGGAGCACGTGCACCTGACCGCCGACGAGGTCCTGGACCGGGCCCGCGCGGCGCTGCCCGAGGTCAGCCGCGCCACGGTCTACAACACCCTGGGTGAACTCGTCGGTCTCGGCGAGGTGCTGGAGCTCACCCACGACGACGGCCGCAAGCGCTACGACCCCAACGTCGAGGTGCGCCACCACCATCTGGTCTGCGTCGACTGCGGGCGGATGCTGGACGTGCACGCCGACGATCCCCGGCTGACCACCGATGAGCGGCACGGCTTCGAACTCCTCGAGGTGGAGGTCACCTTCCGCGCCCGCTGCCCCGAGTGCTGCCAGCAGCGCTGAGCACCCGGTCGGCCTCGGCCGGCCGCGTCCGGCGTCGCACGGTCGATGCACGGTCGAGGAGCCCGGCGCCGGCGGGCCGGTACCTTGCCCTCCCGCCCCCCGAGATCACGATGCGTGCCATGTCCGCCCCATTCTGCACACCGGCGGTCGTACTCGAGGGCGTCGTCAAGCGCTTCGGGGCGATCACGGCCGTCGACCACCTCGGACTCACGGTGCCGCAGGGCAGCTGCTTCGGGCTGCTCGGGCCCAACGGCGCCGGCAAGTCGACCACGATGCGCCTGCTGACCGGCCAGGCCGAGGCGGACGCCGGACGGGTGGAGGTGCTCGGGCACGCGCTTCCCGGCCAGTCCCGCCAGGCCCGCGCGGTGTCCGGCGTGGTCCCCCAGCAGGACAACCTCGACGACGAGCTCACGGTGGCCGAGAACCTCGCCGTGTACGCCCGGCTGCAGCGCCTGCCCCGGGCCCAGCGCGCCGCCGCCGTCCAGCGTGGCCTCGAGCTCGCCGATCTCGCAGAACGGGCCGACACCCGCACCGCCGAACTGTCGGGAGGCATGCGCCGCCGGCTGCTGATCGCCCGCGGCCTGGTGCACCGCCCGCAGCTGGTACTGCTCGACGAGCCGACGGTCGGCCTCGACCCGCAGATCCGGCAGCAGCTGTGGGCCACGATCGCTCAGATCCGGGCCAGCGGGGTGACCGTACTGATGTCGACCCACTACATCGAGGAAGCCGAGCGCCTCTGCGACCTGGTCGCCATCGTGCACGCCGGCCGGGTCGTGGCTGCCGGTCCCCCGCGTGAGCTCATCGACCGCTGGGTGGGCGCGCAGGTCCTCGAGGTCGCCGGAGACCCCGGCGAGCTCGCGCACATCGAGCACGACGCCCGCGGTGCCGGGCTGCGCACCCGCCGCTCGGGCACCACCATCGCGGTGCTCGACGCCGAGCAGCTCGACGGGCAGGCCTGGGCACGGGGCGAGCCACGCGAGCCCACGCTCGAGGACGTGTTCGTCGTGGTCACCGGGGAGCAGCTGACGTGACCACGATGACCCCGCCGATCTCCCAGCGCCGGTTCGAGCCGGCCGTGGTCGGCGCCATCCTCTACCGCGAGTGGCGGGTGTTCCGCCGGGTGTGGTTCAGCACCGCCATGGGGTCGATCGCCGAGCCGGTGTGGTTCTTCATCGGGTTCGGGTTCGGCTTCGGCGCGCTGATCAGCGAGGTCGCCGGGCTGTCCTACTTCGAGTTCATGGCCACCGGCACGATCGCGATCGGCATCCTGTTCTCCGCGCTGTTCCCCGGGCTGATCAACAGCTACGCCCGGCGCACCGAACGCCACCTCTACGACGGCATCCTCGGCGCGCCGGTGTCGGTGGCGGAACTCGTCGCCGGCGAGTCGCTGTGGAACGGCCTGCGCGTATCGGTGGTGGCGGTGGTCACCCTCGGCGTGGCGTTCGCCTTCGGGGTGGATCTCGGACCCGGCACGGTGCTGGTGCCGCTGATCGCCGTGTTCGCCGGGTTCGGCCTGTCGGCCACCGGGGCGGCCTTCGCCGCCAAGCTGCGCTCCTGGCACGGCATCGACATCGTGATCGGCGGTATCATCGCGCCGATGTTCGTGGTGGCGGGCACGTTCTTTCCGCTCGACGGGCTGCCCGCCTGGGCCGCGCAACTCGGCCGCATCAACCCGCTGTTCCACACCGTCGAACTGCTGCGGGGTGCGGTGTTCGGCTTCCCCGGTCTGACAACGACCCTGACGCACGTGGGCGCGCTGGCCGTGTTCAACCTGCTGGCCTGGTTCGCGGCCGTCCGGCTGGTGCGCCGAGCGCTGGTCGACTGATCTGCCCACCCGAACATGAATCTCACCTAGAGTGATGAAATGGCCACGAAGCGATCGCTCGCCCCGGACCGGGCCCGGCGTGCGGGCACCACGGAGCCGACCACCACCCTGGTTGGCCATCTGCTCGAGCGCTCCCTGCTCGACGGGCTGCACGCGGTGCTCGACGACGCCGAGGAGGCGGTGCTGTACCCGACGCTCGTCCCCCGGGCCGGCGTGCACCTGGTCGAGTCGTCGCTGGCCACCCTGGGAGCGCGGGGGCGGCTGGTGACCGGCCCGGTGTCGCGCGAAGGATCATCGGCGGCCGCCCTGGCGGCTGTGCACGACACCGCCGTGGCGCTGCGGGTCGCCGACCCTCCGGCCCGCCGCTTCCGGCCCGGCATCTACGTCGCCCGCCACCGCACGGGTCCGCGCACTGGTCGGTGCGCCGGTCCTGACCGCCGGGCTCACGACCGACCTCGCCACCGCGGTGCTGCTCGAGGGAGACGGCGACGAACCGGTGCTGCGAGCGGCCTGGGACACCGCAAAGGCGGCCTGGGCGATGCAGACCGCCGAACCCTGGACGCCCGCGGCGGAGGTCGCCGAGGAGCTGCTGCCCGACGCGCTGTACGCCGCGCTCGTGCGTGAGGTCGCCCGTGACCCCGTGTTCCTGTCGATCCGGCACAAGCGGCCACACCGGGTCACCGAGATCGCCCGCAGCGGGGTGTGGATCGAGACCGACGCGCAGCTGCTGCGCCGTCTGCCCTCACAGTTCGTCCCCGCCTGGATGCTGACGCTGGCCTGGGAGGTGCTGCTGGCCGAGGGCACCCTGACAGCGACGCTGCTGCGGGCCAACGACGGGTTGAACCTCACGCGCTCCTCCGAGATCTGTGCCTTCCTCGCGCGCCTGCCCGACGTGCACGTGGCCTCGACCCGGCCGGTGACTCTCACCTCGAAGCTCAGGGCGCGGCGCGCACCCGCCCCAGCGTCTCGACGAGGGTCGTGAGCCCGAGCAGCGGCTCGAGCTCGGCGTACAACCCGGCCAGGATCGCCGCGTTCTCCCCCTCCGGGTCGATCAGGTCGTGCCCAGCGCCGAGCTCCTCCGGCACCCGGTACTCGACGAGGGTGCCCTCGGGGGCGAGCAGGCCGGCCAGCCGACGGCCGAGCACCACCACACCGGCGTTGCTCACCGCCGCATCGCCGGGGTTGGTGACCACGACCACCCTTCGCAGCCGGGTGGTGCGCGCCGGCTGACCGGTCTGCGCGTCACGTCCGACGGCGAGGAACGCGCCGATCGACCGCAACGAGTAGCGCGGGTAGGCGTACGGGGGGTCGGCCAGCGCCTCCCGCTGCTCCCCGTCCCACCACAGGTAGAGGTCCGGGGACACCCGGGCCAGTCGGGACACGGGTGCGACCGCGCGCCGGGGCAGCACCCGTGGCGCGACCAACGGGGCGAGCAGGACCACCTCGGCGACCTCGTCGCGGTGCGCGGCAAGCCAGCCGGCGAGGGACCCCCCGCCGGACAACCCGACGACGGTGACCCGCTCCCCCAGCCCGGCGGCGATGTCCAGCGCCAGCCCCACGGTGGCCACCAGGTCCTCGGCGCGGACCTCGGACAACGACCGACCGAGCCGGTCGCGGTCACCGTGTCCAGGCAGCCGGGGCAGTACCACGCTGGCGCCGGCGGCGACATAGGCATCGGCGACCACGTCGAACTGCGCCGGGCAGTTGGTGTAGCCGTGTAGCAGCACCACGGCGTGCTCGGTCCGGGCCCCGTGCTCGCGCACCCGGGAGCGGCAGCGCGGATCGATCTGCGCGTCGTCGGCGTCGAGCAGCTCAGCAGCGAGCGCCAGCGCATCGCCGTGGGTGCTGATTCTCGCCGAGGTAGCACTCAGGTTCGGGTCCGCCAGGGGAGTGAGCAGCAGCACACCGAGGCTGAGCACCAGCGCGGCCACCACTGCCAGCCCTCCCAGCAGCCACCGGCTTCGCCACCCTCGCGCAGCGCTCACGCTCCGGCCGCACCCTGGAGGCCGGCGACCACGTGCCGCAGCACCTCGAGACGGCGCTGGGCCGGTCGTGTCGTGCCACGTTCCATGGCCGGCACCCCGTCGGTGAGACGTTCCTGTCGGTCGACAGTATGGACGCTGCGTGATCGACTGGCCAGCCATCGGGCCCCCGACCCGAACGGCTCAGGCCTGATCTCGGCGCGGACCCGCCGGCCTCGGGAGGTTGACGGCCTCTGCACGGGCGCTCACCCGCAGCCTGCGGCAGATCGCGCTGGTTGCACGACGGATCGTTGCCCGGCTCAACGCGAGGTCGAGGGCAAGCTGCCCGTTGCCTCGACCGGCCGCGGGCCTGGACCGGCCACTCGTACAGGCGCAGGGGAGACCGGTGCCGACCCACCGAACGGGCGACCACGTAGACTGCGCGGTCGGTCCAGGCAGCGACGCGGGGGGGAGGTTCGACATGACGGCGGTCATCGAAGCCCACGGCCTGGTCAAGCGCTACGGCTCGGTGACGGCGCTCGACGGGCTGGACCTGGCCGTGCCGGCCGGCACGGTGCTGGGGCTGCTCGGTCCCAACGGTGCGGGCAAGACCACCGCCGTGCGGGTGCTCACCACCCTGCTGCGTCCCGACGCGGGCCGGGCCAGCGTGGCCGGCATCGACGTGGTCGACCACCCCGATGAGGTCCGCCGCCGGATCGGGCTGTCGGGGCAGTACGCCGCGGTCGACGAGACGCTCACCGGCTACGAGAACCTGGAGATGATCGCCCGGCTCTACCGGCTGGGCCGCCGCCGGGCACGCACCCGCGCCCGGGAGCTGCTCGAGCGCTTCACGCTGAGCGACGCCGCCGACCGGCCGGTCAAGACCTACTCCGGCGGGATGCGCCGGCGGCTGGACCTCGCCGGCTCACTGGTCGCCGAACCCTCGGTCCTGTTCCTCGACGAGCCGACCACCGGGCTCGACCCCCGCAGCCGGGTCACGATGTGGGAGGTGATCCGCGAGCTGGTCGACCAGGGCACCACGCTGCTGCTGACCACCCAGTACCTCGAGGAGGCCGACCGGCTCGCCGACGAGATCGTCGTGATCGACCACGGCCGCGCGATCGCCCGCGGGGACGCGGACACGCTCAAGGCCCGGGTCGGCGGCGAGCGCATCGAGCTGATCGTGCGCGACGCCGAACGGCTCGACGACGCCCGTCAGGTGCTGTCGCGCTCCGCGGTCGGCGAGGTGGTCGTGGATGACCACGGCACAGGGCTGACCGCTCCGGTCGACGGCGGTCCCGACACGCTGATGCAGGTGCTGCGCGAGCTCGATGCGGCGGGTATCGGGCTCAAGGACGTGGGGCTCAGACGTCCGACGCTCGACGACGTGTTCCTGACCCTGACCGGTCAGCCGACCGACGCTTCCACCCCTGACCACGAACCCAGCCCGGAGGTGGGCCGGTGAACGGCCTGCTTTGGAGCCTGCACGACGGCCACGTGGTCGCGCTACGAAACGTGCGCAAGATCCGTCGGGTCCCCGAGGTCCTGGTCTTCGTACTGATCTCACCGATCATGTTCGTGCTGCTCTTCGCCTACGTGTTCGGCGACTCGATCCCGATCCCCGGCGTCGACTACCGCGAGTTCCTGATCGCCGGCATCTTCGCGCAGACGGTGATCTTCGGAGCGACCTTCACCGGCGCGGGCATCGCCGAGGACATGCAGAAGGGCATCATCGACCGGTTTCGTTCCCTGCCGATGTCCCGCTCGGCCGTGCTGGTCGGACGCACCGCCAGCGACGTGATCTACAACCTGCTGTCCATCCTGATCATGACGCTCACCGGGTTGCTCGTCGGGTGGCGCATCCGCGGTTCGCTGCTGGACGCGCTCGGCGGGTTCTTGCTGCTGCTGGTGTTCGCCTACGCCTTCTCCTGGGTCATGGCGTTCGTCGGGCTGGTGGTGCCCAGCGTGGAGGTGATCAACAACGCCTCGTTCATCGTGATCTTCCCGGTCACCTTCATCGCCAACACCTTCGTGCCCGCCGAGAACCTGCCCGGGCCGCTGCGTACCTTCGCGGAGTACAACCCCGTCTCCGCGGTCACCCAGGCCGCCCGCGAGGCGTTCGGCAACACCAACCCGGCCTTCCCGCCTCCCGACGTGTGGCCGCTGCGCCACCCGGTGCTCTACACCCTGGGGTGGGTGGGCATCATCCTGCTGGTGTTCGTGCCGCTGTCGGTGCGCCAGTACCAGCGGGCCGCGACCCGCTGAGGCCGGGCCCGGTCCTTTCGGTCACGAGGCGTTCGGCCGGCCAACCGGTCGGCGCGTGGGAAACGACCAGGCCGCTGGGACACCGATCGATGGGCGGCTTGGTCGTCGTGCCCGTGCTGCTCGTCCTGCCCGGGAGGTTCCTGATCGCCCGGGTGGGGGTTGACAACGAGGGCACCCGCGTCCTGTCCACCAAGAACCGGACCGGCGTGCACGACGGGCTCATGGCGCGCTTCACCGTCGATCTTGCTCGGAGCGCCTCGTGAGAGGTCGGGACCGAGCACCTGATCAACGGCGACGTCGAGGCGGCGCAGGAGGAGTTCAACGAGCTTGCGACGCGATTCACGCTGCGCGCGTTCGGGCTGCCCGACACGTCCACCGGCATCAACGACGCCCGGGGCACCCAGCAGGTCGAGGACTCGGACGCGGCCTACCGCACGACACGGATCGTGGGCTGGCTCCTGCTCGCGATCATCACCCTCGCGGCGGTGCTGATCGGCGGGTACCTCGCCCGCCAGATCGGCGCGCAGCTCGGTCGCTCGTCCAGCGCGCTCGACGCCTCCTCGAACGATTCGTCCGCGGTGTCCTCGCAGGTGGCCTCGGTCGCGCAGGAGACCGCAGCCCAGGCCAACGTCGTGGCGGCCGCAGGCGAGCAGGTGTCGTCCAACGTGGCGACGGTGGCCACCGCGGTCGAGGAGATGTCGGCCAGCGTGCGGGAGATCGCGCAGTCGTCGTCGGAGGCCTCCGAGGTGGCCGCGCGGGCGGTGACCACCGCGCGGGACACCAACGACAAGATCGAGGCGCTCGGAGCCTCGTCCGCGGAGATCGGTCGGGTCATCGAGGTGATCACCTCGATCGCGGAGCAGACCAACCTGCTCGCGCTCAATGCCACGATCGAGGCGGCGCGTGCCGGTGAGGCCGACAAGGGCTTCGCGGTGGTGGCGAGCGAGGTCAAGGAGCTGGCCAACCAGACCGCGAGCGCGACCGCGGAGATCTCGTCGCGGATCGCCGCGATCCAGTCGGACTCATCGTCCGCGGTGACCGCGATCGGGGAGATCAGTGCGGTTATCGAGCAGATCGCGGACATGCAGACCACCATCGCCTCGGCGGTCGAGGAGCAGACCGCCACCACCAACGAGATCGCCCACAGCGTCAACGAGGCCGCGGCCGGCAGCGCGCAGATCGCGGAGAACATCACCTCGGTCGTCTCCGCAGCCGGCGAGGCCGCCGAGGGTGCTGGCCGTGCCCAGGACGCCGCCGACGACCTGCGTCACATCGCCGCCACGCTGCGCACCGTGGTGGACGGCGCCGCAGGCGCCGGCACGACA
>SLLJ01000147.1 GCA_007134165.1 Nitriliruptoraceae bacterium
CCGGTGGCGGGCAACATCGACGACGGCCACGGCATCGTCTGCCACCTCGACGTCCTGCTCGAGACACGGGGCATGACGCTCAAGCAGCTCTCAGAGGCGGTCGGAGTCACGGTCGTGAACCTGTCGGTGCTCAAGAACAACCGCGCCCGGGCCGTCAGGTTCACCACCCTGGCGGCGCTGTGCCGTGTGCTGGACTGTCAGCCCGGCGAGTTGTTCGAGCACTGTCCCCCGCCGGCGGACGCACCAGCCGACGGCTAGCTGAGCGGGGCCGGGAGCAGGCCGGGCCGGGAGCAGGCCAGGCCGGGAGCAGGCCGGGCCGGGAGCAGGCCAGGCCGGGAGCAGGCCGGGCCGCGGGGGGTGTCAGACCATGGTTGTGTTCTGCCGTTCGAGGCTTCGGGGCCTCGAACCGCAGGACACAACGCCGTCGTTGACCGGGCGCAGGCGGCCCGGCGGGTACCGGGTGCGCGGCGCGCACACACGCCCTAAAATCAGCTGGCTGCGGACCCGCCGGACGGGGGCGCGCACCGGCGCCCTCGGGCTAGCCGGCCGCGGGCGCCGGCAGCAGCCGCAGGCCCACGTCGCGCAGCGCTGTCGGCTCGTAGGGGGCGGGCGCGTCGGTCAGCGGGCAGGAGCCTGACTGCGTCTTCGGGAAGGCGATCACATCCCGGATGCTGGTCGCGTCCGCCAGCAGCATCACCAGCCGGTCCAGGCCTAGCGCGATCCCGCCGTGCGGCGGCGCCCCGTGCGACAAGCCGCGCAGCAGGAACCCGAAACGCTCCTCGGCGACCTCGTCGGAGATGCCGAGGAAGCGGAAGACGCGGGCCTGCACCTCGCGGTCGTGAATACGGATCGACCCGCCGCCGAGCTCGTAGCCGTTGCACACCACGTCGTAGGCGTTGGACCGCGCCTCGCCGGGCGCCTGCTCGAAGCCGTCGATCCACTCGGAGGTGGGTGCGGTGAACGGGTGGTGCACCGGGGTCCAGGCGGTCGTGCCGACGGCCTCGCCGCGGTCCTCGACCGGCTCGAACATCGGCGCGTCGACCACCCAGCAGAACGCGAAGCCCTCCCCGATCAGGTCGTGTTCGGCGGCGAGGTGGTTTCGCAGCGCGCCCATCAGCTCGCGGGCGAAGCTGGTCGGTCCCGCGCCGAAGAACACCGCGTCGCCGGGGACCGCACCGGTGGTCTGTATCAGCCCTGCCACCTCGGCGTCCGACATGAACTTCGACAGCGGCGAGCGCAGGGTGCCGCCGTCCTCGACCACACCCCAGGCCAGACCCTTGGCGCCGCGGCGCTTGGCCCACTCCACGAGGTCGTCGAAGCGCTTGCGGGTCAGCGACCCGCCGCCGGGCAGGGCGAGTGCCACGACCGACCCGCCGCTGGCCAGCACGCCCTTGAACACCCCCACCTCGGTGTCGGCGAAGACCGCGTCGAGGTCGGCGAGTTCGAGGCCGTCGATGCGCAGGTCGGGCTTGTCGGAGCCGAAGCGGGCCATCGCCTCGGCGTAGGTCAGTCGCGGAAACGGGGTGGCCACCTCGACCCCGAGTGTCTCGCGCCACGCCGCGACGAGCACCTCTTCGGTGATGCCGAGCACGTCCTCCTGGTCGCCGAAGGACAGCTCGACGTCGAGCTGGGTGAACTCCGGTTGGCGGTCGGCACGCAGGTTCTCGTCGCGGAAGCAGCGGGCGATCTGGTAGTAGCGCTCCACGCCGGCGACCATCAGCAGCTGCTTGAACAGCTGCGGGGACTGCGGCAGCGCGTAGCTCTCGCCGGGCTGCAGGCGGGAGGGTACGAGGAAGTCGCGGGCACCCTCGGGGGTGGCGCGGGTGAGCATGGGCGTCTCGACGTCGAGGAAGCCGTGCTCCTCCATCACCCGCCGGATCACCGAGGTGGCCCGGGAGCGCAGCGTGAGGATCTCGGCCATGCGCGGGCGGCGCAGGTCGACGTAGCGGTGGGCCAGGCGCAGCTCCTCGGAGACCTCGATGGTGTCCTCGACCGGGAACGGCGGAGTCGCGGCCTCGCTGAGCACCTCGATGTCGTGGGCCGCCACCTCGATCTGCCCGGTGGCGAGCTTGTCGTTGACCATGCCCTCGGGGCGGGCACGCACCGTACCGGTGACGCGTACGACCCACTCGGTGCGCACCCGGTGGGCGGCCTCGAGCGCGGCGGAGACCTCCGGGTCGGCGACCACCTGCACGAGCCCGGAGCGGTCGCGTAGGTCGAGGAAGGCCACGCCGCCGTGGTCGCGACGGGTGGCGACCCAGCCGGCGAGCGCCACCTCGGTGTCGACGTCGTCGAGGCGCAGGGTGCCCGCACCGTGGCTGCGCAGGGATCCGTAGGGGGTGATGGTCACGGCAGGCTCGTCTCGTGGGGGCGGTGCGAGATCGGGAGGTCGGTGCACGGTCGAGGGGAGCGGTGCACGGTCGAGGGGAGCGGTGCACGGTCGGGGGGGCGGTGCACGGTCGGGGGGGCGGTGCGAGATCGGGAGGGCGGTGCACGGTCGGGGGGCGGTGCACGGTCGGGGGCAGGACGCAGCGCCACGGGCGCACGATCAACCGTGCCGCTCAGCCTCGATCAGGAAGGGGTTGGAGGCGCGCTCGCGGCCGACGGTGGTGTCGGGACCGTGGCCGGAGAGGATCAGCACGTCGTCTTCGAGCGACAGCACGCTGTCCACCAGCGAGCGCATCATCTGCGCGGTGGATCCGCGGGGGAAGTCCGTGCGCCCGATCGAGCCGGCGAAGACGAGGTCCCCGGCGAACAGCACGTCGTCACTGGCGGCGTCGGCCTCCCCGAGCGGGAAGGTGACCGCCACACCCGCCAGGTCCCGGCCGAGGTAGGTGACATGCCCGGGGGTGTGCCCGGGGTTGTGCCGTACATCGAAGCGGATCCCGGCGAACGACAGGGTCTGGCGGTCGCGCACGTCCTCGAGCCGGTCGGTGGGCGGGTCCCACTCGAAGCCGAATTCGCGGGCCAGCAGGTCCGAAGGCAGCCCGAGGCCGGCCCCGGGCTCGTCCCAGATCCAGCGGTCGTCAGGGTGCAGCAGCACCGGCACGTCGAGGTCACGAGCCAGGGTCGGCACCGCCCACAGATGGTCGAGGTGGCCGTGGGTCAACAGGATCGCCTCGCATCGCACCCCGGCCTGCTCGAGCATGAAGGGCACCTGCTGCTCGCCGTGCTCGCCGGGATCCACGATCACGCCGGTGCCCCGCTCACGGTCCCCGATGAGGTAGCAGTTGGTCTGCCAGCGGCCCAGGGGCATCCCGAGCACGAAGCGGTCGGTCACAGCAGGCCTCGCAGCGGATCGACGACACGTACACGCCGGCCGAGGCTACCGCGCCCAGGTAGCGCACCAAGGACCGTCTGACCAACTCGGGCAGCACCGGCGCTGCACGGCAGGCTCAACAAAGGTGGTCGATCGAACGACTACCATGGTCGGACGCGGGGCCGGGAGGGGCTGAGGAGGGGGAGGATGGTGGGCCAGGCCGCATCCGGCTGGGCGGGACACCGGGCGGAGCGGACGAGGCGTCGCCCACGGCGCGCTGGTGATCGGGGTGAGCGGCCGGTCGTTCACCGTCGCCCTTGCGCGTATGGAGGTTCGCCCTTCGCGGGTTCCGGACCTCAGGTGGGGCGTGTGGTGCCCACGTGCGCGTAGGCTCTGCTGATCCGGTCCCGAGGCGCTCGGAGGTGCGGGGTGGCAGCAGGCGCGCTGGCGGTGACGGCCGACGGTTCGCTGCCCACCCTGCTGTTCGCCACCGGGGTGGTCGTGTTCCTGGCAGGGTTCGCCATCGTGTACGCCGGCACCCGTCCCCGCGGCCGGGTCGTGGGCTTCGCCGTGCTGTCCGGAGGCGCGGTGGTGATCGTGGCCGCCGCCGGACCGGCCGGCTCGGTCGCCGCCGCCGGCACCGTCGCGGCCACCCTCGTCCCCCTGCTCGTTTTCGCCGCGGTGCTGGCCCGCCGGCTGGAGGCCAGGCCTGACTCCCGACCCTCGCTCGACGACGATCCGCGGTGATCGACGCCGTCACCATGCTGCTGCTCGGACCGATCATCGGGGTCGGACTGACGGTCGCGACCCGAGGGGTGCTGCGCGCCGCGCTCGCCGCCGGCACCGCGGTGGTGACCACCACCGCCGCCGCCCACCTGGCCGGCGGTCTGATCGGTCAGGCCGGTCCGATCACGGCGAGGCTGCTGCTGCCCGGCGGCCTCGAGATCTCCCTGCTGGCCGACGGCCTGGCGGTGTCGATGGCGGTGATGACCTCGGCGGTGAGCTCAGCGGTGGCTGCGTTCGCCGTGATCGAGGATCTGCGCGAGACCGAACGTCGCCATGCCGCCTACTGGCCGCTGCTGTTCGCCCTGTGGGGCGGGCTGCATCTGCTGTTCCTCGCCACCGACCTGCTGACCGCCTACCTGATGCTGGAACTGATCGGAGTGTGCGGCGCGGCGCTGGTGACCCTGCGCGGGGACCGGGGCAGCGTGCTTGCCGGCACGCGCTACTTCTATGCGGAGCTCGCCGCCTCAACGACCATGCTGGTGGGCGTCGCGCTGGTCTGGTGGCAGGCCGGCACGGTCGCCTTCGACGGGCTCGGTGTGGCGCTTCAGGGCAACCCGGTCGGACAGCTGGGTCTGGCGATCATGACCGCCGGCCTGCTGGTCAAGCTGCCACTGGCCCCGCTGCACTTCTGGCTGCCCGCCGCGCACACTCAGGCGCCCAGTGCGGTCAGCCCGCTGCTTTCGGGGGTGATGGTCAAGGCCGCCTTCGCGGTCATCGCCCGGCTGTGGTTCCTGGTGCTGCCCCCGCTGGTCACGCCCGCGGCCAGCCAGCTAATCGGGGGGCTCGGCGCCGTGGCGATCCTGTGGGGGTCGCTGGTGGCGCTCACCGCCCTACCGCTCAAGCGGCTGATCGCCGCGTCCACCGTGGCGCAGCTCGGGCTGCTGATGCTGATGGTGCCCCTGGTGGCCGCCGGCGGCACCGACGCCTGGACCGGCGGGGTGGTGCTCGCCGTCACCCATGCGTTGGCCAAGGCCGCCATGCTGATGGCCGGCGTGGTGATCGTCGACGGCGCCCGCGAAGACCGCACCGCCCATGGCGAGCGCTCCTGGCCCAACGTGGACGAGTTGGTCGGCAGCGCCGCCCGCCGGCCGATCGCGGTCATGGCCTTCGGGGTCTCCGGGCTCAGCCTGGTCGGACTGCCCCCCTCCGGCGGCTTCGTCGCCAAGTGGTACCTGCTGCTGGCCAGCGTCGAGACCGGACAGTGGTGGTGGGCGGCGGTGATCGTGGTCGGCACCCTGCTGACGGTCAGCTACCTGATGCGATTCATCAAGACGGCGTTCACCCCACCCGACGTGCTGCCAACTGGTGAGCTGCCCCCCGCCAAGCGCGACGCACGGGACCTCGTGGCGCTGGGGCTGGCCGGCACCACCCTGGTGATCGGGCTGCGACCCGCCCTGCTGCTCGAGGTCGTCGAGGTGGCCGCGCCCCTGGCACGGGGAGGCGGCTGATGAAGCTCACCGAGGCGATGCCCCTGCTGCTGCTGGCGACCTCCCTGGTGCCCGCGGCGGTCATCTTCGTGCTCCCCGAGGCGGCCGAGCGCTCCCGCACCCTGATCAACATGGCCGGCGCGATCGCCAAGGTCGCGCTCGTGATGGTGCTGGTCGTCGGGGTGTTCACCGGCACGGTGTACGAGTGGCGGGCGAGCTTCCTGCCCGGCATCGACCTGGTGCTGCGTGCCGATCCGATCCCCCTGCTGTTCGTGTTCCTCTCGGCGCTGCTGTGGCTGACCACCACCATGTACGCCATCGGCTACCTCGCCGACGACGACCACCGCGGCCGCTTCTTCGGCTTCTTCAGCCTGTGCGTCGCCGCCACCGTCGGCGTCGCCCTGGCCGGCAACCTGGTCACCTTCCTGCTGTTCTACGAGCTGCTGACGGTGACCACCTACCCGCTGGTCGTCCACCAAGGCACCGTGCGGGCCCGCGCCGGCGGACGTGCCTACCTCTTCTACACCATCACCGGTGGAGCGCTGCTGTTGATCGGCGTGGTCTGGCTGCAGCAGTTGGCCGGCACGGTCGCCTTCGGCCGCACCGACGTGCTGTTCGGGCTGCTCGGGTCACACCGGGCCTCGCTCACGGTGATCTTCGTGCTGCTCATCGCCGGGCTCGGGGTCAAGGCCGCGCTGGTGCCGTTGCACGGCTGGCTGCCCCAAGCGATGGTCGCCCCGGCCCCCGTCAGCGCGCTGCTGCACGCGGTCGCGGTGGTCAAAGCCGGCGCGTTCGGCATCGTGCGGGTGGTCCACGACCTCTACGGCGTCGAGTTGGCACGCGAGCTCGGGGTGCTGCTGCCCCTGGCTGCCGTGGCTGCGGTCACGATCGTCTACGGCTCGGTGCTCGCCCTGCTCCAAGACGACATCAAGCGGCGGCTGGCCTACTCCACGGTCAGCCAACTGTCCTACATCGTGCTCGGCGTCGCGATCGTGTCGTTGACCAGCCTGACCGGAGCGCTGGCCCACCTGGTGCACCAGGGGGTGATGAAGGTCACGATGTTCTACTGCGCCGGGAACCTCGGCAAGGGACTGAGCATCACCAAGGTCAGTGAGCTGCGCGGGGCCGGCGCGCGCATGCCGGTGACGATGGTCACCTTCACCATCGCCGCGATCGGGATGGTCGGCATCCCGCCCACCGTCGGGTTCATGACCAAGTGGCACCTGGGGCTGGGTGCGGTCGATGCCGGGCAGCCCTGGGTGATCGTCGTGCTGGTCGCCAGCACCGTGCTCAACGCCGCCTACTTCCTGCCGGTGGTCGCCCGTGCCTGGCTGCCGGCCCCCGACCGTGCGCTCCAGCCAGCGGTTGTGACGCGCGAGCAGCCGGCGGCGACGACGACCGAGCCGGCGGCGAAGGCCGGGGCGGCGGAGGCGAAGGCCGGGGCGACAGAGGCTGGTCATGGCGTGGCCGGTGGGAACACGACCGACGGGCGCGTGTTCGGCGCCCACGACCCGGACCGCCGCACCGAGACGGTGCTGCCCGGGCTGCGCGTGGGTGGCTGGCGGCTGCCTGGCCTGCGGCTCGAGGCCGGGTTGTGGCTGCTGCTCCCGCCCCTGGCCACCGGCGCCAGCGTGCTGGTGCTCGGCCTGCTGTCGGGCGCGCCGCTCAGCCCGATCGGCTGGGCCGAGGTAATCGCCCGCGAACTGCTGGGGCGCGGATGAGCGCCCTGGCCTGGCTGCTGCCGCTGCTCCTGCCGCTGGTCGCGGCTGGACTGGCGCTGCTGCTCGACGCACGCCGCGCGCGGCTGCCGGTCCTGCTGCCGCTGCCTGCCCTGGTGCTGGCGCTCACCGGCGCACCCGGTGAGCCGCCCGACCTGACCTGGATCCTGCTCGATCTGCGCCTGGATCTGCCCGGCCCCGGCCGGGTGCTCCTGGCCATGACCGCACTGGTTTGGCTGGCCGGCGGCATCGCGCTGCGCAGCCGGGCGGCCGACAGCCCCGGGTTGACCGCCGCCTGGCTGGTCACGCTGACCGGCAACCTGGGGGTCGTGCTCGCCGGTGACGTGGTCACGCTGTACACGCTCTACGCCATCATGACCTTCGCCGCGTATCCGCTGGTGATCCACGAGCGCACCGCAGAGGCGCTGCACGCCGGCCGGATCTACATCGTGCTGGCCGTGGTCGGCGAGGCGTTGCTGATCAGCGGGTTGATGCTGGCCACCGCCCGGGCGGGCACCACCAACCTGGCCGGGATCGCCGCGGCGCTGGGTGCGAACGCCGGCGCAGCGCCGGTGCTGGTGCTGGTCTCCGCCGGCTTCGGCGTCAAGGCCGGCATCGTCCCTCTGCATGTGTGGCTACCGCTGGCCCATCCGGCGGCACCCATCCCGGCCAGCGCCGTGCTGAGCGGCGCCATGATCAAGGCCGGGCTGGTCGGCTGGCTGCGACTGCTGCCGCTGGGGATCGAGGGCAGCGGCACCCAGGACGCGGTCACGTTCGCCGGCACGATGCTGATCAGCATCGGGGTACTCACCGCGCTGTACGGCGCGGTCGTCGGCGTGGTGCAGACCCGCGCCAAGGTCGTGCTCGCCTACTCCAGCGTCAGCCAGATGGGGCTGATCGCGACCCTGGTCGGCGCGGGGCTGGTGGTTCCCGCGGCCGCGCCACTGGCCGTCGCGGCGGCGGTCACCTACGCGCTGCACCACGGGCTGACCAAGGCTGCCCTGTTCCTTGGCGTCGGAGTGCTGGCCGCAACCACCTCGAGCCGGCCGTGGCGCGCGATGGTCGTGGGCATGGCGCTGGCCGGCCTCGCACTGGCCGGTGCGCCGCTGAGCAGCGGATACGTCGCCAAATCAGCGATGAAGAAGGCCGTCGCCGAGCTCGCGGGGTCCGGGGGCGTGTGGGACGACGCGCGACTGACCACGGCACTGGCGATCGGAGCGGTCGGAACCACCCTGCTGATGGCCCGGCTGTTGATCGTGCTGGTGCGCACCTACCCGGAGCCGAGGGCGTCTGGCGGCGGACGGTCGACCCGGTCGGCAACGAAGGGACCCAGCGCCCAACCGTCGGCGGGCCCGCTGGGGGCGGGGACACCGCTGGTCGCGTGGGGGGCGCTGCTGCTGGTCGGCCTCGCCACCACGTGGGTGCTGCCTGCCGCGCTGCTGTCGGAGTTGTCCGTGCCGCGACCGAGCCCCTCGAGCACCTGGCAGGCCACCTGGCCGGTGCTGGTCGGTGCAGGTCTGGCGTTCGGCGCCCGGCAGCTCGCCCGTCGCCGACGGGGAGCGGCGCAGCCCACGGCGTCACCCGCGATCGCGGCTGGCGACCTCGTGCTGGTCGCCGAAGCCCTGCTGCGACCCGTCGCCCGCGAACTGCACCGCACACTCACGCCACTGACGGCCGTGCGCCAGATGATCCGCGCGATCGGGAGCGCGATCCAACGCACGGTGCAACCCGGCCAGGGGTTCACCCGCGTCGACGAGCGGCTGACCCGCTGGCGGCTGGCCGGGGTGTTCCTCGTGCTGCTCACCGCCGCACTCGCGCTCACCCTGATCACCCCGGGCGGCTGACCACCCCAGGCGGTCGAACCCTCGAAGGTTCGGCCGCCGGAGCAGCAGGCCGCCGATCCAGACCGCCCGGCCCCCAGCAAGCGGGCCAGAAGGCCGCGTTGCCCCGCCTGCCGACGGCCTTACGTAGGCGCACGACCGCTTCAAGACATCTGCGGGCCCGGAAGCCGCACGCAACTCGCGCTCACGGAAGCTCGATGCACGACGCACACCGCGGAGCACGAGAAGCCCTCGCTCACGCGAGGTGCGACACCGTTCCGGCGGACAGCCGGAGGCGCCTGCCGGCACCGGCGTACCCACCGCCGCAGAAGCATCCTGTCCGGTCCCGACGTCGACGATCGCCCCACGGTGCCACTCTGCCCCGGTCAGCGGCCGGTGAGCTGGGGCACCATCCGGTAGGCGTCATACACGCCGTTGACCCCGCGGATGCCCCGCAGCGCCTCCTCGAGGTGGGTGGGGTCGCTCAGTTCGAAGGAGAAGCGCAGCAGTGCGATGCGGTCCTTGCGCGTGGCGACCTGCGCGGAGGTGATGCTGATGTGCAGGTCGCCGAGCACCGAGGTGATGTCGCGCAGCAGGTGCTTACGGTCCAGCGCCTCGATCTGGATCGAGACGAGGAAGGAGGCGCTGACGTCCCCGCTCCAGTCCACCGGAACGAATCGGTCCGGGTCGCGTTCGAGGTCGACGACGTTCGAGCAGTCGGCACGGTGTACCGACACCCCCCGCCCGCGGGTGACGAAGCCGACGATGGTGTCTCCGGGCACCGGGGTGCAGCAGCGAGCGAGCTTGACCAGCATGCTGCTGTCGCCCTCCACCTCGACGTCGTCGCCGCCGGCGCTGCCGATACGGATCGGCGAGCGCAGCAACTCGGCGTCGGTGGTGGGCTCGCTGACCTCCTCGTCTTCGAGTTCGGTCAGTTCGTTGAGGACCTGATGGGCGACGGTCTGCGCAGCGAGGTGGCCCTCCCCGACCGCACGGAACAGGTGATCGGTGTCCTTGTAGGACAGGCCGTGCGCGACCTCGGACAGCGTGCCCGAGGCCATCACCCGGGCGTAGGGGATGGCCTTGCGGCGCAACGCACGGGTGATCGCTTCCCGACCACGCACGATCGCGTCCTCGCGACGCTCACGGTTGAACCAGGCCCGGATCTTGGACCGTGCGCGGGTCGAGCCGGC
>SLLJ01000045.1 GCA_007134165.1 Nitriliruptoraceae bacterium
CCTTCCGCCTCGAGTTCAAGATGGCGATCGCGGCGGTGATCGCGCTGGTCCACGACGTGCTGATCACCATCGGGCTGTACGCCCTGGTCGGCTTCAACGTCTCGCCGTCCACGGTCATCGCGCTGCTGACCATCCTCGGGTACTCGCTCTACGACACCGTGGTCGTCTTCGACCGCATCAAGGACAACAGCATCTCGCTGGGCGAGCCCGGCCGCCGCACCTACGCCGAGCTGGTCAACGGCTCGATGAACGAGGTGCTCTACCGCTCGCTCAACACCTCGATCACCTCGCTGCTGCCAGTCGGCGCGCTGCTGCTCATCGGCGGGCAGGTGCTCGGGGCCACGACCCTGCAGGACCTGGCACTGGCGCTGTTCCTCGGGATGGCGGTGGGCATCTACTCGTCGCTGTTCGTGGCCGGACCCTTCCTCGCCTGGGCCAAGATGCGCGAGCCCGAGCAGCAGAAGCTGGCCGCCAAGGCCGCAAGGGCCGGCGACGGCGGGGTGGAGGACCCCGCGCGCGGCGCAGCGGCCGCCGCCCCCGAGGCCCGCGCGCCGGTCACCACCGAGTACGTCCGCGGCGAGCGCAAGCAGAAGAAGCGCCGCAAGCGCTGAGGGCGAGCGCACGGCCGGTACGCTGACAGGGCCCCGTTGGAAAGGCACGGTCCTGGCCTCGCCGGACACCCGCCTCGGGTCGGACGTCGACCCCGCGATGGTGGCTGCGCGCGGTTCCGGCCCGGCGGAGGTGGCTCCGGCCGACAGGTCTGCGGACGTGGTCGCGGACGACGAGGTCGGGTCGTTCGAGCCTGACGAGGCAGCTGGCGCCTCCGCCAGGAGGTCAGATGCCACGTCGGATGCGGCGCCGGACGAGCCCGACGTGGCCGAGCCCGAGACGGCCGAGCCCGAGGCGGCGGAGGCCGAGGTCGTCCCCGGGGGCGTGCTGATCGGCACGATCAGCTCCTCGCCGGTCGACCCATCCACGCTGCCGGCCCCGCCCGCTGACTCGGTGCCGGTGCCGGGCCCGGTGCCCGAAGGGATGACGCCGCCACCCTCCGCCGGATCCGCCGAGTCCGCCGGCGAGGAGGAGCCCCGCTCCACCCGGCCGCCCCCGCCGGTACGTCCGTCGGGGGTGAAGGGTGTGCTCGCCCGTCTCCCGCTGGTCCAACGCGATCAGGTACCCGACGATCTCGAGTCGTTGGCGGCGGCGATCCGTGCGGCGTCCAAAGCCGACCTGCGCGAGGTCGTCCGGGCCTACCACTACGCCGATGCGATGCATGAGGGCCAGCGCCGGCGCAGCGGCGAGGCCTACATCACCCACCCGGTCGCGGTCGCCGAGGAGCTCGCCAAGCTCGGGCTGGGAACCGCCACGCTGTGTGCGGCGCTGCTGCACGACGTGGTCGAGGACACCCCGGCCAGCCGCGACGACATCCGCGAGGGCTTCGGCGAGGAGGTCGCCCACCTCGTCGACGGGGTCACCAAGCTCGACCGGATCCAGGTCTCCTCCAAGCAGGAGCAGCAGGCCGAGACCTTGCGCAAGATGATCCTGGCGATGTCGCGCGACATCCGGGTACTGGTCATCAAACTCGCCGACCGTCTGCACAACATGGAGACGATCGGCCACATGCCGCGCGAGAAGCAGAAGCGCATCGCGCAGGAGACCCTCGACATCTATGCGCCGCTGGCGCACCGGCTCGGGATGCAGCAGTTCAAGCTGCGCCTCGAGGACCTGGGGTTCGCGACCCTGCACCCCAAGCGCTACGACGAGATCGTGGCCATGGTCGAGGAGCGCAACCCCGAGCGTGAGACCTACCTCGAGGAGGTCATCGCCCAGATCCGCGACGAGTTGCGCCAGCTCAAGATCAAGGGCGAGGTCACCGGGCGTCCCAAGCACTACTACTCGATCTACGAGAAGATGGTGCTGCGCGGCAAGGAGTTCGACGAGATCTACGATCTGGTCGCGGTCCGGGTCATCGTCGGATCGGTCCGTGACTGTTACGCGATGCTCGGCCAACTGCACGCGACCTGGCGCCCGGTCCCGGGGCGTTTCAAGGACTACATCGCGATGCCCAAGGTCAACCTGTACCAGTCGCTGCACACCGCGGTGATCGGTCCCAAGGGGCGCCCGCTCGAGGTACAGATCCGCACCCAGGCCATGCACCAGACCGCCGAGTTCGGCGTCGCCGCCCACTGGATCTACAAGGACAGCCACCGTGGCGGCGGGGAGGGCGACTCCCGCGACGGGATGCCGTGGATCGATCAGCTCCTCGAGTGGCAGGAGGACGTCGACGAACCCGGCGACTACCTCGAGTCGCTGAAGGTCGACCTCTACCAGGACGAGGTGTTCGTCTTCACCCCCAAGGGCGACGTGCTGGGGCTGCCCGCCGGCTCCACTCCGATCGACTTCGCCTACGCGGTGCACACCGAGGTCGGCCATCGCTGTATCGGCGCTCGGGTCAACGGCCGGCTGGTGTCGCTGGACCATGCGCTGACCAACGGCGACACCATCGAGGTGATGACCTCCAAGGCCGAGGACGCCGGACCGTCGCG
>SLLJ01000158.1 GCA_007134165.1 Nitriliruptoraceae bacterium
ACTTCCGGATCACCCCCGCCGAGCGCTACGACTTCACGCCCGGCCCCGCGATCTACGACTGAGCCGAGGAAGCACCATGGCGACCGGCTTCTCCGACCAGGACCGTGAGCAGCGCATCATGCGCGCACGGGTCCAGGACCGCTGGATGGAGGCGTACGCCCCGGTGCGGCACCTGGATCCAGTGCTGGTGCTGACCGCCGTGGCGCTGACCGCCGTGGGTCTGGTCATGATCTACAGCGCCAAGCTGACCGCGCTCAGCGCCCAGGGTCTGCCCACCACCACCTACGTCAGCCGGCAGCTGATCGCCTTCGCCCTCGGGCTGGTGGCGATGGTGCTCGCGGCGGTGGTCGACTACCGGCAGCTGCGCAGCTATGCCGCGGTGATCTACCTCGGGGCTCTGGCGCTGCTGGTTCTGGTGCTGTCGCCGCTCGGCACCGAGGTGAACGGGGCCCAGCGCTGGATCGTGCTCGGGGGGTTCCAGATCCAGCCCTCGGAGCTGGCCAAGGTGGCCGTGCTGATCGCGGTGGCCGCACTGCTGCACGAACGCGAGGAGGACCTCGGCCCGGCGACGGTGATCACCGGCATCACGCTCACCGCCGTGCCGATGGGGCTGGTGTTCCTGCAGCCGGACCTGGGCACCTCGATCGTGTTCGTGTGGCTGCTGGCGGTGCTGTTCCTGATCGCCGGGGTCCGGGCGCGCTACCTGCTCGGCCTGAGCCTGGTCGGTGTCATCGGCATCGTGGTGGCACTGCAGACCGACGTGATCAAGGACTACCAGCTCGCGCGGCTCACGGCGTTCCTCGGGGCCTCCGACCCGTCGCTGGCTCAGACCTCGGCGTTCCACACCCGCCAGTCGCTGATCGCGATCGGCTCGGGCCAACTGTTCGGCAAGGGGCTGTTCGGCGGTACCCAGACCGCACTGTCCTACGTGCCCGAGAACCACACCGACTTCGTGTTCACGGTCGTCGGTGAGGAGTTCGGGTTCGTGGGTGCCAGTGTCGTGCTCGGGCTGTTCCTGGTGCTGATCTGGCGGGCTCTGCGCATCGCGATGCTCGCCAAGGACCTGTTCGGGCTGCTGCTGGCGGCGGGCATCGTGGCCGCGCTCGCCCTGCAGGTGTTCGTCAACGTCGGGATGACGCTTGGCATCATGCCGGTCACCGGGCTGCCGCTGCCCTTCGTCAGCTACGGCGGGACCTCGCTGATCGTGTGGTTCGCGCTGATCGGACTGCTGCTCAACGTGCACATGCGGCGGTTCTGACCCGCGAGTCCACACCGTGGTCGGCAGGGTCGGGGTGGTACGCTGCGCAACGGTCCCGATCGCCCGCACCGCGCCTCCGGCGTGCGCTGCGAAACCCGCTTACGACCGTCAGGACCGTGGTGCTCGGTGCTGCCCCGAAGGCTGGTGTCCCGCCGCCCCCACCCGCTGGGCGGCGCGGTCGCTTCCATGCGCCCGGCGACGCGGCGACCGAACCGGCGTCGATGTGGCCGGTACTCGAAGGGCTGCTGGCCTCGGTGCAGCGCCCGGCCCGCTACGTCGGTGGCGAGCACAACCAGGTCGTACGCCCCTGGTCGGCAGCCGAGACGCGCTGGCTGCTGTGCTATCCCGACACCTACGAAGTCGGTCAGCCCAACCAGGGCATCCAACTGCTCTACGAGGTGCTCGCCGCGCAACCCACCGCCCTGGCTGAACGCGCCTACGCGCCCTGGGTCGACCTCGAGGAGGTCATGCGCGAGCACGGGCTACCGACCTTCTCGCTCGAGACCCACCGGCCGCTGTGGGCCTTCGACGTGTTCGCGGTGACTCTGCCCCATGAGCTCGGTCACACCAACCTGCTCACGCTGCTCGACCTGGGCGGGGTGGCCCTGCACGGCGAGCAACGGGCGCCCGAAGACCCGATCGTGCTGGTCGGTGGCCATGCAGCCTTCAACCCCGAGCCGCTGGCCCCGTTCGTCGACGCGGTCGCGCTCGGCGACGGCGAGGAGGTCACGGTCGAGATCGACGCGGTGGTGCGGGCCTTCAAGCAGCGCGTCTACGCCGACGGTGGAGCGCCGACGCCGGCCGACCGTGACGAGTTGCTCGAGCAGCTGGCCCGGATCCCCGGGGTGTACGTGCCGGCGTTGTACGCGCCCGCCTACCACGCGGATGGTCGGCTCCGGCGCACCGTGCCGGTCCAGCCCGGGGTACCGCCGGTCGTAGCCAAGCGCACCGTGCAGGATCTCGAGTCCGTACCCCTGCCGCGCCGGCAGCTGGTGCCGTTGACCGAGACCGTCCACGAGCGCTTCAGCGTGGAGATCTTCCGCGGCTGCACCCGCGGGTGCCGCTTCTGCCAGGCGGGCATGATCACCCGACCGGTGCGCGAGCGTCGCGGCGACACCATCCGCGAACTCGTCGAGCAGGGGGTGGCCGACACCGGCTACGGCGAGGTGGGCCTGCTGTCGCTGTCCTCGGCGGACCACTCGCAGATCCTGCCGTTGGCCAAGGGGCTGGCCGACACCTACGCCGGAACCACCACCTCGTTGTCGCTGCCCTCCACCCGGGTGGACGCGTTCACCCTGGGACTGGCCGATGAGTTGGCGCGCAACGGCCGACGCACCGGGCTGACCTTCGCGCCGGAGGCCGGCAGCGAGCGGATGCGGGCGGTGATCAACAAGCAGGTTTCCGAGGAGGACCTGCTGCGCACCGCTGAGACCGCCTTCGCTCAGGGGTGGCGCCACCTCAAGCTGTATTTCATGGTCGGCCTGCCCACCGAGACCGACGAGGACGTGCTGGCGATCGCTGAGTTGGCGGTGCGGGTGCTGCGCCTGGCCCGTCGCCACGGCAAGGGCAACCGGCTGACGCTGTCGGTCGCCGGCTTCGTTCCCAAGCCGCACACCCCGTTTCAGTGGGCGGTGCAGGACCCGCCCGAGGAGCTGCGCCGCAAGCTGTCGCTGATCCGCCACGCGATCAAGGAGCACCGCGCCATCACGGTGCGCACCAACGACCCCGAGGACGGCGTCATCGAGGGTCTGCTCGCCCGCGGTGACCGCCGGGTCGCCGCGGTGGTCGAGCGCGCGTGGCAGCTCGGTGCCCGCTTCGACGGCTGGCAGGAGCAGCCCACCCTGCCGCTCTGGCGTCAGGCGCTGGCCGACACCGGCCTCGAGCTCGACTGGTACGTGGCCCGGGAGCGCGACCTCGATGAGGCCCTGCCTTGGGACCACCTCGACACCGGTCTGGAGCGCAGTTGGCTGTGGGAGGACTGGCTGGACGCGCAGCAAGCCCAGAGCCTCGAGGACTGCCGCTTCACCGGTTGCTACGACTGCGGGGTGTGCCCCGGACTCGACCTCACGCACGACCTGGGCGTGCAGCCCCCCGGTGGCGCAGGTCATGGCTGAGTGCCCACCCACCGCGACCGGGGTGACCCGCCCCGCCCTGCACCGCCTGCGCATCCGCTACACCAAGCTTGGGCGCACCCGGTTCGTGTCTGCCCGCGACCTCGGGGCGGTGTTCGAGCGCAGCCTGCGCCGCGCCGCGCTGCCCATCGCCTATTCCGAGGGCTTCACGCCCCACCCGAAGGTGTCCTTCCCGGATGCGCTCCCGGTCGGCACAGCCTCGACCGGCGAGTACGCCGAGCTCACCTTCACCGCGCCGCCGGACCTCGAAGGTGATCCGGCGCGCCTGTCCGCTGCCCTGCCCGAGGGCATGGACGTGCTCATCGCTGTTGGGGTCCCGGAGGGCACGCCCAAGCTGGCGCGCCTGCTCCCGGCGGCCCTCTGGGAGTTGGCCTGGCCGCCGGTGGATGCGGCCGAGCTCACTCCGCTGCTCTCCCGACGTGCCAAGGCTCTGCTCGCGGCCGACCGTGCCGAGGTGACCCGACACCGTCCTGACGGTGACCGGATCCTCGATGTGCGTCCCGCGCTGCTGGCTGTGGTCGCGTCGACCCGTCGCGTCCCCGACGCCGACGACCGCACCGTCCTCCGAGCGGTGCTCCGCAACGACGGCCCGACCGTGCGACCTTCCGACCTCGTGTCCGCGCTCGCGCGCGGCGACGTGGCCCCCCCACCCACGATCGTGCGGGTGGTGCAGGGCGAAGTGCTGCCCACTGGCGTGCGTGATGCGCTGGGCGGCGAGGTCGAACCGCTGGTGATCGACGTCGATGCGGAGGCCGCCTGACCGAAGCGAGCCCCCCGTGAACGACCCCCAGGATCCCGTCACCTCCGACGCCACCCCCACCGACGACGCCGACCCCGGCTCCGACCCCGGCTCCGGGCCCAGCGCGCCCGACGAGCAATCGGCGGGACCAACCCGTTCCCGGGCGCGCAGCCGTAGCAGGCAGCAGCCGTCCGATGCGGCGTCGACGGCTGCGCTGGACGCCGAGTCTTCTTCCGCGCCGGACGCCGAGCCCTCCTCTGCGCCGGACGCCGACGTTCCGGACGCGACGGACGAACCGGACGTGGACACCGCGACCGGGGCGTCGGTCGCGAGCAAACCGGCGGCGAGGACACCGGCCGCGAAGACGACCAGGGCGAAGAAGACGACGGCAAAGCGGTCGGCTGCCAAGAAGACGGGCGCCAAGAAGACGAGCGCGAAGAAGGCCACGGCGAAGACGTCGGCCGCCAAGAAGTCGACAGCCAGGAAGACGTCGGCCAAGAAGACCACAGCGACGAAGCGCACCGGTGCCGACACGACTCCGGAGCGGCGCTCGTCCGATGACCCGAGCGACGAACCTCCCGCATCCTTGGGGGACGACGACCGGGCACCGGATGCGTCCGCGGTCGCGACCACGGTCGGGTCGAACCGTGCGCCGGCACCGGACGCGGCGGACGCCTCCGAGCCCTCCGTCAGGTCGGACTCCGACGAGGACGCCCCCCGGCGCCGCGCCGGGCGTAAACGGGCCACGACCCGTGGGTCCCGGCGTCCCACGTCCGAGGAGAGCGTCGCCGAGCAGGTGCGCGACGCCGAGCCGGCCCCCGCCGTACCGGGAGTCACGGCCAGGGTGGATGCGGCGGCGGAGGAAGACCGCGGTTCGCCGGGCGAGGACGTCGAGACTCCGGGTGCCGCGGACGAGGTCGCCGACGGTCCGTCGCCGCAGGACGCGTCGGAGGCCGGCCGCAAGCGACGCCGCCGGGGACGGCGAGGCCGTGGGCGGGGCCGCAGTGGTCGCGGCACCGGCACCGATCGGGCCGATCAGTCGGGCGACCAGCAGGCCGCTCCGCAGGGCGCTCCGCAGGCTGCGCGAGGAAAGGCGGCCCCCGACGTCACCGACACGACCGAGACGTCGGACGCCGAGCAGGAGGTGGAGCAGGCCATCGCCAAGGGCGGCACGCGGGTCGCCGCCAAGCGAGGGCGGCGTGGCGCCGGCGGCAGCGGTGAGCGCTCCCCGCGGTCGGGCAACGGGCGCGGCCGGGTGTCCTCGCGGCCCGGCGGGGTGCCCGAGGAGGTCCGCCGGGCGATCCTGGAGGGGCCGCCACGCACGATGCTGGTCACCGCGTTCGAGGACCGCACCCAGATTGCGGTGCTCGAGGACCGTACGGTGGTCGAGCACTACGTGACCCGCATGGACGACGTCACCTACGTCGGCAACATCTACATGGCGCGGGTGCAGAACGTGCTGCCGGGTATGGAGGCGGCCTTCCTCGACATCGGCAAGGGGCGCAACGGGGTGCTGTACGCCGGTGAGGTGCTGTACGACGAACTCGACCTCGAGGAGGGTGCCGACGAGCGCATCGAGAATGTGCTCAAGCCCGGCCAGAAGGTCCTCGTGCAGGTCACCAAGGACCCGATGGGTTCCAAGGGCCCTCGGCTGACGATGCACCTGTCGCTGGCGGGCCGCTACATGGTGCTGGCTCCCGGCGCCGACCTGTTCGGGATCTCTCGCAAGCTCACCGACCAGGAGCGCGACCGGCTGCGTCGGGTCGTCAAGCAGGTCAAGCCGCCCGAGCACGGGGTGATCGTGCGCACCGCTGCCGAGGGGGCGACCGACGAGCAGCTTCGCGCCGACCTCGAGCGTCTGCTCGTGCGCTGGGAACGGGTCGTGGCCGCCGCAGACGGGGCCAAGGCACTCACCGCGGTGTACGAGGAGCCGCCGCTGGTGGTCAAGGTCATCCGCGACAACTTCGGTCCCGAGTTCGAGCGCTGCGTCGTCGACGACGACGAGCTCTACCACCAGGTGCGTGGCTACCTCGGTGAGGTGGCGCCGGAGCTGATGGGCAAGGTCGAGCTGTACGGCTCACCGACCGCCGATGCCCGGGCCCGGGCGGTGGGGGCGCCGCCGCTGGAGGCCGACGCACAGCGCTCGGCCGCGGTCACCGTCGACGACCTCGACCTCGACGCGGTCCGCGCACGACGGGCTGAGCTGCCCCCGCTGTTCGACGCCTACGACGTCACCGAGCAGCTCCGCAAGGCGATGGGCAAGAAGGTGTGGCTGCCCTCGGGTGGGTACCTGATCGTGGAGTCGACCGAGGCGATGAAGGTGATCGATGTCAACACCGGTCGGTTCACCGGCGGGGCGGAGACCAACCTCGAGGAGATCGTGCTCAAGACCAACCTCGAGGCTGCTGACGAAATCGTGCGCCAACTGCGGCTGCGTGACATGGGCGGGATCATCATCATCGACTTCATCGACATGCTGCTCAAGTCCAACCAGGATCAGGTCGTACGCCGGCTCAAGCGCGAGCTGCTGCGCGACCGGACGAAGACCCGGGTCTCGGAGGTCTCGCGGCTCGGTCTGGTGCAGATGACGCGCAAGAACGTCAGCCAGGGGCTGATCGAGTCGTTCAGTCACGCCTGTGACCAGTGTGAGGGACGGGGGATCGTGACCGAACTGCACTGAGCCGCCCCTCGTTTCCCCACGGCGCGTGACGGCGCGAGCCCACGGTCCGGCTCCGGTTGGACGGAACGTTTGGCGGTGGTCGGTACCGTCGTGCGGGTGACCGTCGCCGCCCGCCCGACCCCACGTGACCCGTCCTCGGACGGGCTGATGCGGCGTGGGCTGGCGGTCGTCGGCGTGGCCCTTCGTTCTGCCAAGGGGCCATTCGCCGTGGGCATCGGTGGGGCGTCGTTGTACGCCGCGATGACCGTGGCCGCCGCACTGGTGCTCGGGCGGGTCACCGATGAGGTGATCCTGCCCATGATCGTCGAGCAGCAGCTCGACCGGGGCCTGCTGAGCCTGGCGCTGATCGCGATCCTGGCGGTGGCGACGTTCAAGGCGGTGGGGGTGGTCGGCCGGCGTCTGGGTGCCTACCTGGCCCAGTTCTCGCTGCAGGCGCAGTACCGCCGCCGGGTCACTCGCCGCTACCTGCAGCTGCCGCTGGCCTGGCACCGACGACATCCCACCGGTGAGCTGCTGTCCAACGCCAACGCCGACGTCGAGTCGGCGTTCTTCGTGGCGGCGCCGCTGCCGATGGCGATCGGGGCGAGCCTGCTGCTGGTCGTCACCGGCGGGCTGCTGATCGTGACCGATCCCGCGCTGGCCGCCATCGGGTTCTCGGTCGGTCCGCTGCTCGCGCTGGCCAACTGGTACTACCAGCGCCGCATGCGCCATGCGGCCACCGTGGCCCAGCAGGCCCGGGCGGATGTCTCCGAGGTCGCCCACGAGTCGTTCGACTCCGCCTTGGTGGTCAAGACCATGGGGCGCGAGGCCGCCGAGACCCAGCGTTTCCGGGCGGTGTCCGAGGATCTGCGTGACAAGATGATCGTGGTCGGGCGGCTGCGCGCGTTCTTCGACCCGGTCATCGAGGCCCTGCCCAACGTGGGCATCCTGCTGGTCCTGCTCGTCGGTGCCGTGCGGGTCCGCGACGGGGCGCTGTCCCCCGGTGACCTGGTGCTGTTCGCCTACCTGTTCCGGCTGGTGGCGCTGCCGATGCGGGTGTTCGGCTGGCTGCTCGGCGAGCTACCCCGGGCCGTGGTCGGCTGGGACCGGGTGCGCCGGGTACTGGACGCCACCGGCGAACTGACCTACGGACCGGCGTCCGGCGACGGCCGGGGCGGGGCGGCCACGGCCCTGCGCGAGGTCGGCTTCCACCATCCGGTCTCCGACCGCGAGGACCTGTCGGGCACCCTGCGATCCCCGACGGTGACCGCCAACGGCGGGGATCACCGTGCCCGTGGGGTGCGCTCGGTGACCTTCGATGTCGCCCCGGGCCGTACGGTGGCGCTGGTGGGGTCCACGGGATCGGGCAAGACCACCGTCGCTTCGCTGTTGGTGCGCCTGTTCGACCCCGACTCGGGCCGCATCACCTTCGATGGGCGCGACCTGGTCGACCTCGCCCGCGATCAACTCACCGCGCACGTCGCGATCGTCTTCCAGGAGGCCTTCCTGTTCGACGACACCGTGCGTGAGAACATCGCGCTCGGGCTCGAGGTCTCCGACGCCGAGGTGGTGGCGGCGGCCCGCCTCGCGCAGGCCGACGGGTTCATCCGCGCGCTCGAGCACGGCTACGACACCCCGGTGGGTGAGCGCGGCGCCACCCTCTCGGGCGGTCAGCGCCAGCGCATCGCCCTGGCCCGCGCGCTGGTGCGCCGTCCCCGGCTGCTGGTGCTCGACGACGCCACCTCGGCGGTCGACCCGGCGGTGGAGTCCGCCATCCTGCGCGGACTGGCCGACGCCGAACTGCCGGCCACCGTGGTGGTCGTGGCCTACCGCCGCGGCTCGATCCTGCTCGCCGACGAGGTGATCTACCTCGAGGACGGCGTCATCGCCGCACGTGGCACCCACGCGCACCTGCAGGCCACCGTGCCAGGCTATGCCGCCCTGGTCACCGCCTACGAGCGCGATCGCGACCGGTCTGCGCCGGAGGGTGGTGCGTGAGCGCCCCGACCGTCGACCTTCCCCGGCCGCCCGAGGGGGCCTGGCGCACCGTCGTGCGCGGCATCAAGCTCTCGCCGGAGCTGCGCATCGGGCTGCCCGCCAGCCTCGTGCTGGCGCTGATCGCCACCGCAGGACGGGCGATCGTCCCGATTGCGGTGCAGCGCACCGTCGACGTCGGGCTCGGTGGGACCGGGGGCGGCGTCGACCTCGGGGCCATCGTGCAGATCGTCGCGCTGGCCGGGCTCGCGGTGCTGGTCACGGCCGTGGCCAGTGGCTGGATGAACTACCGGCTGGCCGCCGTGGTCGAGTCGGCCCTGTCGACCCTGCGGGTGGGGGCCTTCCGCCACATCCACGACCTGTCGATGCTGCACCAGGCCAGCCAGCAGCGCGGCTCGCTGGTCGCCCGGGTCACCAGCGACGTCGACGAGATCAGCCGCTTCATGCAGTGGGCCGGGCTGAACCTGATCACTGCTTCCGGCCAGTTGACCGTGGCCACGATCGTGATGTTCGTCTACTCGTGGCGCCTGACGCTGATCGTGCTCGCGGTGTTCGTGCCGTTCGTGATCGGCGCGCGGTGGTTCCAGCGCCGGCTGACCGTCGCCTACCGCATCGTGCGCGAGCGGGTCGGTGACCTGCTCGGGGTGGTCGCCGAGACCGTGGTCGGCGCCCCCGTGGTGCGTGCCTACGGCGTGGAGGCCCGCAGCCAGCGCCGCCTCGACCAGGCGATCGAGGACCATCGCCGGGCCGCGGTACGCGCCGGAGCGCTGTCCTCGATGTTCTCGGGCACCGGCGAGGTGTTCGGGGCGCTGGCGACCGCGGCGGCCGTGCTCGCCGGGGTGCTGCTCGGCATCGACGGCGAGGTGACCCCGGGCACCGTGCTGGCTTTCCTGTTCCTGATCACCCTGTTCGTCGACCCGGTGCTGATCGCCGCCGAGGTCATCAACGAGGGGCAGACCGCGGTCGCGGGGTGGCGGCGGGTGCTCGACGTGCTCGACCTCGAACCCGACGTGGCTGACCCCGGTGACAACGGCCGGCCCCTGCCCGAGGGCCCGCTCGGGGTGCGTTTCGAGGCGGTCGGGTTCCGCTACCCCAAGCCGGGCGAGTCGGCCCGGACCGCCAGCGGGCCGTTCGTGCTCCACGACGTCGAGGTGGAGCTGCCCGCCCAGCGGCGCATCGCGGTCGTGGGCGAGACCGGATCGGGCAAGACCACCTTCGCCAAGCTGCTGACCCGGCTGATGGACCCGACGCTGGGTCGGGTGTGCATCGCCGGGGTCCCCCTCGATCAGGTGCGTTTCGACTCGCTGCGCCGCCGCGTGGTGCTGGTTCCCCAGGACGGCGCGCTGTTCGACGGCACCATCGCCGACAACGTACGCATGGGCCGGGCGGGGGCCACCGACGCCGACCT
>SLLJ01000479.1 GCA_007134165.1 Nitriliruptoraceae bacterium
AGCACCGGCGGCACGTACTGCATCCAGCCGACCAGGTCACCGCGACCGAGGGCGAAGCCGGGAGCGAAGTCGCCACCGCCCTCGATCACCCCGAGCGTGACCAGCGCGTCGATGTTGCCGGCGTGTACGTCGTCGAGTTCAACGTCGTCGAAACCGCCGTTGCCCGACCCCGCATCCGCCTCGACACCGGTGGCCGTCACCGCACGCAGCAGGAAGCTCGCCCCCTGTGCCCGCGTCATCCCAGCGTCGGGCAGGAAGGTGCCGTCCCCCATGCCCTGGGCGAGCCCGAACTCCGCGGCTCGGACGATGTCGGCATAGAAGGGATGCTCCAACTCGACGTCGTCGAACGGTGACTGCTCGGGGACCTCGATGTCCGAGAGGTCGACCCCGCCGACCTCCAGCACCTGCAGCAGCAGCGCCATGATCTCGCCACGGGTCAGCGCCAGATTCCGGGCGAAGAGCTCGGCCATGGCCCCGTCGAGGGGCTCACCGGCGGTGTCGAGCAGTCCGGAGACCACCACGACCGCTTGGCCATCTTCTTCGGTGATCTCGATCTGGACCGGGGACTTGGGGTCGGGACCGTCGTCGTCCTGGTCGGTGACCTCGACCTCGATGGGTGCCTCTTCGGGGTCAGCCACGAACTCGGGCAGGATCTCGATCCCGGCAACGTCCTCGATCCAGGCGCGGTAGAAGGCGACCGAGGCGTAGGCGGCCGGCAGATCGTGCTCACCGCAGGGCACGGCCTGACCGTAGTTGGTCACCCCGTGCTGCCACAGCTGCCCGTCCTGCTCGACCAGCAGCGGACCGCCGCTGTCACCAGCACAGGTGTCCGCGACCTCTCCACCGGCACACACCTGCCGGTCGAGGTCGAACACGGCCGACCCGTAGCTGGCCCGGCAAACCTCGCCGTCGACCACGGGGACCTCAGCGCGCTGCAAGACCGTGGCCTGCTGATTGGGCATCGTCTCGCCCCAGCCGGCGATGACCGCGTCGCGACCGACCGGTATCGGCGTACCCGTGGCCACCAGCGGTTGCACGGGCTGGTCGGTGGATTGCGCGAGACGTACCAGCGCGACGTCGCCGCGGTACTCCGCGCCGCTCCCCGTTCTGGCCGCCGGGTCCCAGTCGGGGTGCAGGACGACCACGGAGGCGGGGATCACGTTCTTGGCTTGGACGGGAACGCCGAGGTCGGGTTCGCCGACGACGAGCGTGACCACCTCGTGGTCGTCGGACTTGAAGCAGTGCGCCGCGGTCAACACCCAGTCCGGGGCGATCACCGTGCCGGTGCAGCCGGACCCGGTCCTCGAGCCAGGCGATTCCTCGATCAGGACGTAGGCCAACGAGGGCAGGTCCTCGATCGAGGCGTCCTCACCCCCGAAGACCCGCTGCTGCAGCGGCGTGTCCACGGCAGCGGCGACGGTCGCTGGCAGCAGCGCGGCGACGAGTGCGGCGCTGATGAGCGCGGCGGGCAGCGCGGCGGGCCGGAGCCGCCGGCGACGTGGACGGTGGTGGGACGGCGAGGCGGGCATGCGCGCTCCTGGCAGGGGTGGCAGAGCGAAGACCAGCTACCACCAACTCCGTCGACCACACGGCGGCCTGCCTTGAGCCGGCGCTCGGTGTCGAGGACGCGGTCGGCGGGCCGACCGGGACCGCAGGTGCGCCGATCAGACCCCGGACGATGGCGGTCGCACGCCGTAGGTGGCCCGGTAGGCCGCGATGCGGGCGAGGTCGTCCGCGGTGAGGACCGGGCGCCCCGCCACCTCGACGTCGCGCAGGTGGGCAACGATGTCGTCGATGGTCGCCAGGGCCACGACCTCGAAGCCGAACGCGGCCGCGAGTTCGTCCACCGCGGAGAGCTCCGGGCGCGTGCCCTGCTCGCGGCGATCCACGCCCACGACCAGGCCCACCACCTCGACGTCGGCGGCGGCCGTGAGCTTGGGCACGGTCTCGCGGATCGAGGTGCCGGCCGTCGTGACGTCCTCGACGATCACCACCCGGTCGCCGTCGGCCAGCTGGTGGCCGACCAGAGCGCCACCCTCGCCGTGATCCTTGACTTCCTTGCGGTCGTAGCAGAAGCCTACGTCGGTTCCGTGGTGCTGTGCGAGCGCGATGGTCGTGGTGACCGCCAGCGGAATGCCCTTGTAGGCCGGGCCGAAGACCACGTCGACATCGGTGCCGAAGCGCTGAGCGATCGCTGCGGCGTAGAAGCGGCCCTGTTCGGCGACCTGCGAGCCGGTTCGCACCCGGCCGGCGTCGACGAAGTAGGGCGTGGGGCGGCCCGACTTGGCCACGAAATCCCCGAAGGTGAGCGCTTCGCAGCGCACCAGGAAGTCGAGGAAGGCGTGGGCGGTGTCGGACACGGCGGGCATCACGGCTCCTCGGGTAGTGGCAGAGGCAGCTGTCGCTCGCGGGCGGTGAACTCGGCCTCGACGACCGCCACCACGTCCTCCCAGGTGTGGGCGCGGGGGCCGGGAAGTTGCCGGTTGTAGGGCTGATCGAACACGATCGCGGGCCGGCC
>SLLJ01000358.1 GCA_007134165.1 Nitriliruptoraceae bacterium
CGCCGCGGTCACGCACGCCGCGGTCACGCACGCCGCGCCGGCCGACGGCAACGGGGCGCTCAGGCCGCGGCACCCGCCCGTGCGCGTCGCCGGGCACGCCAGCGACGCAGGCGAGGCAGCTGCCAGCGGATGATCCCGGTCCAGGCCACCAAGGCCACGACGAACTGCCCAACGAACAGCTCGAAGCCGTCGGACCAGCCACCATCCGGCTTGAACAGGAAGTAGTAGGAGATGAGCATGCCGGTCAGCAGGTGCAGCCAGCGCAGCACCGTCGCGGATCGCGGAGCACGCCGTCGAGCGGCACGGGCGGGGGACGGGTCGTTGGTGGTGGTGGCCATGGGGGCGGTGGGATCCAGTGCGCGAGGTCGCCCGCAGCATCCCCCGACGCAGGAGCGGCGGACAGCGCGCAGCCTCCACGATCGAGGTGCGGCTGCCCGCACCGCCACCCGCGCAAGCCGGCGACCGCACCCGCGGATGTCGACGGTGCGCCGGTCCGGCCCGGTGCGTCGTCGGGTGGCTCAGCGCTTGCGGGCGAGCACCGAGACGCTGCGGACCCCGAACTGCTCGCTGGCCCGTCGGGCCTGCTCGGACAGGAAGGTGTAGGGGTTGGCCCGGACCTGCTCGACGTGCAGGCCGGCACGGTGAATCGCGTCCTGGTAGGCGACCCGGTGGGGTGCGCCCCCGATGCACGACGCCCACAGGTCCACGTCGGCGACGATCGCGTCGGTGAGGACCACCTCGGTGACGATGTCGGCGATGGCCAGACGGCCGCCGGCCCGCAGCACCCGGGATGCCTCACGCAGCACCCCATCCTTGTCCGGGGCGAGGTTGATGACCCCGTTGGAGATCACCACGTCGAAGCTCGCCTCGTCGAAGGGCAGGTGCTCGATGGGTGCCTCGCGGAAGCGCACGTGGTCCATGCCCGCGGCAGCTCGCAGCCGCTCGGACTTGTGCAGCTGGGCGTCGGTCAGGTCGACCCCCTCGACGCGGCCGGAGTCGCCGACCTGGTGGGCCGCGACGAAGGCGTCCATGCCGGAGCCCGAGCCCAGGTCGAGGACCTGCTCGCCTGGCTGAAGCGCGGCCAGGTCGAAGAAGTAGCCGACCCCGGCGAAGGACTCGACGGCCTCGGCGGGGACCCGATCGAGCACCGCGGGCGGGTAGCCCAGCCGCTCGGCGAGCCGTCGCCCGGTCTCGAAGTGGAAGGGTCCCTCGGGCTGCTCGGCCACGGCCCGGTACAGGTCCCGGACCCGGGTCAGCAGCTCGCTGCGGTCGATGGGCGGGGAGGTGGTGGTCATGGGGTCCTCCTTGGGGCTCAGAGCACCTCGAGGGTGGTCTCGACGGGGACGGGGTTGGCCAGCGAGTCGCGCACCGGCGAGGTGTCCTGGACGGCCTGGCACAGCTGCTCGAGCTGCTCGAGCGTGGCGTTCGGGCTGGAGACGCGTCCGGTCGCGCGGATCGCGGTGAACCCGGGACGTGGGCCGTCGAGACCCAGGAACGCCCGCACATCGAAGTCGCCCTCGATCTCGTAGTCCATGCGGTCGATCTCGATGCCCTGGGCCGCGGCGTTGGCCACGAAGCCAACGGCGTAGCAGAAGGCCAGCGCCTGCAGCAGCAGCTCGACCGCGTTGGGGCCGTGGTTCTCGCCCAGCAGGACCGGGGGCTCATCGCCGTCGAGCACGAACGGGGTGGTCCGGGTCTGGTCCTCCCTGCCCGCGTGGGTGAACCCGCTGATCTCGCCGCGGTTGTGGGTGCCGGCCTGCCAGGTGCTGCTGGCTCGGAACTGGAATTGGGCGAGCTGCGGGTCGTCACCCACCCCCTGGATCGTGGCGATGAGCCGGTCGACGTCGATGCCGTTTCGGATCGTCGCGGTGGTCGTTGGTGCCATGAGCTCCTCCTCGGGTGGTCGAGTACGCGGCATCTGCGTGATGCCGGGTGATGCAGGTGGCAGCACCGCGATCGACCGTACGAAGGGCGGCATGCCACGCCATCGGGGCCAGCACCCATCTCGCCCTGGCCGCAGCACCTACGTTTGGTGCTCGCCCCTGCGCGGGCCGTCGAGTCGGTCCCGCGTCTGCGTCGCGGTCAGGTCGAGCTCCGCGCAGCGCGCGACCGCGGCCGCCCGTGAGGGCACGTCGAGCTTGGCCAGGATGGCGGCGACGTGGTGCTCGACGGTCCGCGACGAGAGGTGGAGTAGCGCGGCGATCTCGCCGTTGCTGCAGCCGGCACCGAGGTGGCGCAGGACCTCGAGCTGCCGGTCGGTCAGCCCCCACGGGTTGGCCCGGGTGGACGCCCGCGGGCCGCGCGGGACCGTCAACCCGGCGGAGCGCAGCCGGCGGCACACGCGCTGTGCCAGGGGGACGGAACCGAGGTCGCGGGCGAGGGCCAGCGACTCCTCCAGCGCGTCCCTGGTCCCGAGCAGCGACAGCAGCAGCGCACGGTCGTGGCGCCAGCCGATCGCACCGAAGGCGTCGGCCGCAGCCGCCCAGTCACCGGCGATCATGGCGGCGTGGGGCGCGGGCGCCCGCCCCCGCAGCTGCATCGAACGGCCGCAGACCCTCGCCCATGCGGCCACCCGCGCGCCGGCGCAGCCCTGCCCGAGCGCCTCGGCCCCCGCGAGGTCGACGAGCTCGTCCAGTCGGTCGATCGGGAGCTCGAGGTCCCGGGTGAGCGCGAGCTCGACGTGCAGCTCGAAAACCGGCGCCAGGTGCACGAGCTTGCGCGAGCGCTCGGCGCTGACGGTGACCTGCGCCAGCCGCTGCTCGGCATCGTCGGCACCGCGGCGCACCGCGTGCTCCGCCAGCACGAGCTGCCGCTGCTGCTCGGCGAGCGAGGCCACCGCCTGATCGTCCCGGCTGGTGCCGGGTCCGGTCAGGCTCGCGACGCCCTCGGGTCGGGACTCCCTCACGTCCAACCAGGCCAGGAACGCGTCGATGAAGGCCAGCGGGCCATCGAGCTGCTGGTCCGAGGCGACGGTCCGTGCCTGCACGGCGTGGGAACGTGCACGGTCCGGCAGCGCCCACAGCAGCTGGATCACCGCGCGCGTCACCAGGGCGAACACCACCTGCTCGGTGTCGCCTGCGGCCCGGGCGACCTCGATGGCGTCGTGCAGCACCCGGGCATCGTCGACATCGAGCTGCAGGCGCGCGCCGCCGATCGCCGTGAGAGCGCGGCTGCGGACCCCCTCGCCGCCGGGCAGCTCCAGCGCGCGCTGGCCGGCGTGCAACGCCGCCGTGGTCCGGCTGAGCGCCATGCTCAGCTCGGCCGCCTGCGCCAGGGCACGGGCAAGCTCGGGGGACGGCCCGGATGCCTCGAGATGGCGCACCGCCTCGGCCACGTCCCGCCGGGCGGCCCGACCGTCACCGCCGAACCAGTGGATGTGGGAGCGCAGGGCCAGGCAGCGTCCGTGCCTGGCCGGATCCTGGCAGGTTCCGGCCAGCTCGATCGCCGTTGTCGCCGCGGCCACCGCCTCCTCGAGGTGACCGGTCAGCCAGGCACTTGTGGCGAGCTGCTCGTGCAGCCCGGCGCGATCGACCGGGGTCAGGTGCTGCTGGGCATGGCCGGCGGCGTGCCGCAGGTGGGCGAGCGCCTCGCGGTGCGCACCGCTGGCCGCGGCCTGCTGGCCGGCGGCGAGTGCATACTCGGCGGCCAGGGGCTCCAGGCCTGCGGCCTGCGCATGGTGGACGACCTCGGCGGGGTCGGGTTCGAGCTGCAACAGCGCCTCGAGGATGTGCCGGTGCAGGAGGCGGCGACGCCACCTCGGGAGGCTCGCGCAGGTGACGCTGCGGGCCAGCTCGTGCCGGAAGCGCACCTGCCGGGCATCGACGTGCAGCAACCCCCGGCGCTCGGCCGGTTCGATGGCCGCCTCCCACGCGGGATCGACGTGGTCGAAGACCTCGCGGCGAACGCGACCGGGGACCACGGCGATCAGCTCGACCAGCTCGCGGGTGGGGCGCTGCAGTCGGCCGACCCTCGCAAGCACCGCGGTGCTGAGCGAGGGCGGCGGAGCATCGTCATGGCCGGCGAGCAGCTCCGAGACGTAGAACGGGTTGCCGCCGCTGAGCTCGTAGATGCGATCTGCCCGATCACCGGCGACGCGCGCGACCGCGGCCCGGGACAGTGGTGCGAGCTCGAGGTGGCGGGTGGTGCTGCGTCGCATCGCATCGATGGTGACGCGCAGCGGATCGTCGCCCCTGAGCTCACCCGGCCGCAGCGTGAGCACGAGCACCACGGGCAGCTCGGCGACCCGCCGCCCGACGACCCTGAGCACGTCCAGCGTCGCCTGGTCGGACCAGTGCACGTCCTCGACCACGAGCACCGTGGGCAGCGCTGCGTGTCGCAGCTCGTGCACGAGCCGCCCCGCGAGCTCTGCGGGCCGCTGGCTGTCGCGCGGTGCGTCGATCACCGGCACGGCCAGCTGGTCGGCGACATCGCGTACGGCGCCCAGCGGCCGCGGCGTGGCCAGCTCGTCGCAGACCCCCACCAGCACGCGGGCACGGTGGGCGACGTCGTGGGTGAAGTGAGCAACGAGGCAGGACTTGCCGATTCCCGGCTCGCCGCTGACCACGACCACCGAGCCTCGGCCGTCCTCGGCGGCTTCGAGTGCGGCAGCCAGCACCCGGAGCGGCTCGTCGCGCTCCAGCAGCTCTCCCTCCGGCGTCGTCGCGATCGGCACCTCCACCGTCATCGCCGTACGTCGCCGTGCCACCGTAACCCCTGATGGGCGGCTCCGTCCCCGATTCAGCGGCCGACGTTCCCGTCGGCCTCCCTCAGGGTCGGGATGGCGGGGAACCCACCGCAGCTCGGCAGGCGGGTCAGCTCGGGGTGGCGACCAGCGCGAACTCGTGCGAGGCGGGGTCGAAGGGGGCACCGGTGAGATCGCCGTGGACCTCCAGGATGTCGAAGCCGGCCCGGGCCAGCTCATCGCGTGCCTGCTCGACCGTGAGATGCGCGTGCCAGACGTGGACCGTGCGTACGCGGTCGGGTTGCGCGATCACATAGCGGTCGAGCGCCACGCGAACCTCGTCGTACAACAGCGTCTGATGCACGCCCACGTAGCTGCCGGGCGCCCAGAACCCGTCCATGAGCCGGTCAGCGACCACGCAGGCTTCGCGCAACGAGGCGTAGCGCTGCTCGGAGAACAGGTCGAGCAGCAGGTGGCCGTCGCGAGCGATGCTCCTGGCGACCCGCTCGAGCAGTCGGCGCCGGTCGATGGGCGACAGGGCGCCGTAGTCGCCGTAGATCAGCAGCGCGAGGTCATGGGCGGGCAGCTCGGCGTGCCGATAGTCGCCGACCTCGAAGCTCGCCCGCGGCGAGGTCCTGCGGCGTCTGGCTTCGGCCACCGATACCTCGGACAGGTCGAGGCCGTGCACGTTCGCTCCGCGCTCGGCCAGCGGGTTGGCGTACAGCCCCGGTCCACAGCCGAGGTCGAGGATGCGTCGGCCTGAGCCCACGTCGAACCTCTCCGCGATCCAGGCGACACTGCGGGCGATGGTCCGGTGGGGGCGGGAGGCGGCCGCGACCTCGGGATCGAGGTGGCTTGCCAGCAGCTGCCGCTGGACGTAGGCGTCGGTCCACAGCTCGTGCGGGCCGCCGACGCTGAACGGCTCGGGTCGGTCGGCCAGCTCCCGAAGCAGATCGTCACGGTACATGCTGGGTGCTCACGGCGTGGTCGCTGGACATCAGGGGTCGAGGGCCGATCCGGTCCATCGACGCGGACGGCTCGCGCGCCCACCGTAGGCGGTTGAGCAGGGCAGGTCGCCCGGTTGAGTCCAGGAGCGTGAGCTGCCGGGCGGGACCGCGAAACGTGCCCGGTTCTCCCACCGCCGCAGCAGCGCCGCCAGGGCGTCGAGCTCGACCTCGATGCGCACGCACGAGCTCGCCAGCCGGCGCATCAGGGTGCATGAGGACCGCCCGAACCGTTGATGGGTGCAGACCAGCAGCGCCCTGAGCAGTGCTTCCTCCGGCGCGGCTCGGTGTGGCCCGAGCGCAGTCGGCGCCACCGGGCGGGTGGTGATGCCCTGGACCTGCGCGATGCCGGAGCAGGGCACGCCGTTGTCGTCGTCGCGAACGAAAGCCGCACTGAGCAGCGCCCGCACGATGGGACCGCCCGCGTGGACGTAGGGCCTGTCCATCGTGTCGTGGTCGATCTCCCCGACGAACGGCTGCTGCTGTCGACCAACAGCTGCAACGCCGTGTGCTCGTCCAACGCGTCGCGCTGACTCACCGCGACCCATCATCACCGGGACGGACACGAGGCCGAGAATCCTGCCCGGTGGCCGAACGTGGGTGCTGCACCGCCGGCGAGGGAAGGCGACGGCTCATCTGCACGCCTGAACACGCTGGTCATGCACCCGAACATCTGCCTCACGAGCTGCGATGCGATCCACGCTCTCGACCGGTTCGCGCTCACCGCCGGGCGACGTGGGGTCCGTGTCGTGACCTACGTGCCACCGATCGACCGTCGCCGAAGCTCGGCAGCAACGTGTCCCTCGCTCAGCAGTCGGCCTCGGGGGGAGGGGCAGGGGATTCGCGCGATGCGCGCAAACGCATCCACGTCGCCATCGGAGCCGTCGACATCGAGGATGCGGGCGCTTCCCAGGTGGCGGTTGCGGCCTCGGCAGATACCCGCCGCGTGGCGGTCCCAACGGGACACCGAAGCCGTTGCTCCATGAGCGGTGAAACCGCCGACGAACCCCCGGCTGAACACGTAGTCTTCCTGGCCCGCAGGGTCTTCGTACTGGCCTTGGACCAGCAGGAGGAACTGGCATGAGAGCACTGGCCGCGGGACCGACGGATGTCCCACTGCTCCGTGAGACCATCGGTGACAACCTTCGGGCGACCATCGCCAGGCACGCCGATCGCGAAGCCCTCGTTGCCCCGCACCAGGGCATTCGCTGGACGTACCGGGAGTTCGGGGACCGGGTTGATCGGCTCGCCCGTGGGATGCTGGCCGGTGGGTTGCAGCGGGGCGATCGAGTCGGGATCTGGAGTCCCAACTACGCCGAGTGGACGCTGGTTCAGTACGCCACGGCGGCGATCGGCGTCATCCTGGTCAACGTCAACCCGGCCTACCGCACGCACGAACTCGCCTTTGCACTCAACCAGTCAGGCTGCCGATGGCTGATCGCCGCGCCGGCCTTCAAGAGCTCCAACTACGTGGCGATGGTGGCCGAGGTCCGCGACGCCGTGCCGGGCCTGGAGCGGGCGGTGTTCCTGTGGGATGACGAGTGGGAGCAGTTGGCGGAGGGTTCCACGGAGGTGGGCGCGGCCGATCTCGATGCCGTGATGGCCGCACTCGAGCCGGATGATCCGATCAACATCCAGTACACGTCCGGCACGACCGGTACGCCCAAGGGCGCCACCCTGACCCATGTGAACATCCTCAACAACGGGTTCTTCACCGCGGAACTGCAGGGCTTCACCGAACAGGATCGTCTCTGCATCCCCGTGCCCTTCTACCACTGTTTCGGGATGGTGATGGGCAATCTCGGCTGCACGTCGCACGGGGCGACGATGGTGATCCCCGAGGCCTCGTTCGAAGCAGGCGCGGTGCTCGATGCCGTCGAGTCCGAACGTTGTACGGCGCTCTACGGGGTCCCCACCATGTTCATCGCCGAGCTTGACGACCCAACGTTCGCTGATCGCGACCTGTCCAGCCTGCGAACGGGCGTCATGGCCGGTTCGCCGTGCCCGGTCGAGGTCATGAAGCAGGTCATCGACCGGATGCACATGGATGCGGTCACCATCGCGTACGGCATGACGGAGACCTCACCCGTGTCGACCCAGACCCGGGCCGACGATTCCCTCCACCACCGCACGGCGACCGTCGGGCGGGTCCATCCCCACGTCGAGGTTCGGATCTCGGATCCCAACACGGGCCAGACCCTGCAACGAGGGGAGACGGGCGAGCTGTGCACCAATGGGTACTCGGTCATGCAGGGCTACTGGCAGGACCCTGATCGGACCTCCCAGGCGATCGACGCTGACGGCTGGATGCACACCGGTGACCTCGCCGTGATGGACGAGGATGGCTACGTGCGCATCGTCGGGCGGATCAAGGACATGCTCATCCGTGGTGGCGAGAACATCTACCCGCGCGAGATCGAGGAGTTCCTGCACGGACATCCGGATGTCCTCGATGTGCAGGTCGTCGGGGTTCCGGATACCCGGTATGGCGAGGAGCTCATGGCCTGGATCAGGTTGCGCGACGGGTCAGAGACCAGCGAGGAAGACATCCGAGACTTCTGCCGAGAGAGGATCGCCCATTTCAAGGTCCCCCGTTACGTGAAGTTCGTGCAGGACTATCCCACGACGGTCACGGGAAAGATCCAGAAGTACAAGATGCGGGAGTCCGCGATCGCCGAGCTCGGCCTCGTCGAGTCCCCGTAGGCCCGCAGGGCGGTGGGGCGACACACTCCGGCCGATCACCCTGCAGGTCGCGGGGCCGCGGCCAAGGCGAGCGCAATGCCCAGTCGGCGGCCGGCGCCGCGGGGAGGGGAGGCGCAGCGACCGGGGCGCCTGCTCCCGCCGCCAGCCACCAGGCAGCGTCGAGCCCGAGCTGCAGGCAGGCTGCCTGCAAGATGCTGGCCACGGGGATCACCGGGAGCACGAGGGCCAGCACCGGGTTGATCCGGTCGATGACGCCGGTCGTGACGAGCTCGCTTGGTAGGTGGACCCAGATGTGCGCGGGGGTGGCTTCCAGGGGGCGTATGCACCTGCGGCCGCGCTCTTTCGCGACGTCGTCGCCGAAGGCGAAGATGGCCAGCGGTTCGACACCGAAGGCCGCGAACCAAACCATCAGCATCGTGGCGGCGCTGCGGGCCGGTGCGCGCGGCTACCTGCTCAACGACGACACGCTGATGGCGGCGCCGCAGGCTCGCCCGGCGCGGCTGATCGACGCGAGTCGGGCCACGGTCGCACCGGGCGGTGTCGAGGTCACCTAGCCTCGGCAGCGAGATGAAGGGGGAAGGCGGCCGATGGGTTGCTACGACCGCGATGCTGACTCGGTGGAGTTCGGGCGGTTCGTGACGCTGACCGACGGCGTGTTCGCGATCGCGCTGACGCTGCTCGTGCTCGACCTCGCCCTGCCCGAGCAGGCGGCGGCGCTGCCCCTGGCGCAGGCGCTGGCCGAGACCGGGCCGCGCTTCTTCGCCTTCGTGATCAGCGTGGCGGTGGTGGGCACGTTCTTCCTGTCGCATCACGAGTTCGTGGCCATGCTGCAGAAGGTCGATGGGGGACTGCTCGGGCTGTCGATCCCCTACCTGGGGCTGATCGTGCTGATCCCGTTCGCACAGAGCGTGCTCGGTGAGGGGTCGGGAGAGCCGCTTGCGTTCGCGTTGTACGGCGCGCTGCTGGGGTTCACCTCGATCGCCGCCGCGGTGATGCTCTGGCACGCCCATCGGCGCGGATTGCTGCGCGAGCCTCTCACCGGCTTCGAGGCCCGGCTTGAGGTGGCGCGCACCGGTGTGCCGATTGTGCTGTTTGGGTCCAGCGCCGGGCTGGCGCTGGTGATCGGTGAGTGGGTGGTGCTGTTCTGGGTTGCGATCTGGCCGATCGATGCGGTCCTGGCCCGCCTCGAGCGGCGCGCGGTCTGACCTTCTCGCAGGCCACGCGACCGGCAGGTGCCGCGGCGGGGTCGATGCTGTGGGGCGCCCGGCGGTTCGTCCTGTGACCCCTGGCCGCTCGAGGTCGGTACGTCGGTCCCCGGGAGGTCCGGCCCGAACCTGGCATGGTGGTGCCCAAGGTCCGGACGACGACGCCCAACACCGCATGCGCCGCGTCGTCTGGATGGCACGGGGGGAGGGGTTCGAGTGCGCGTCACCGACCCGTCAGCCGGCGCTCGTCTGCTGTCCACGGTCGGTCAGCCGGACCGCCAAACATCCGGCCACCCGAACGCAGACGGGGGACGGTCATGTCAGGGCACCGCTGCGCCCCCAGCCTGATCCGAGGAGCGTGAGCGTGCGGAGTGTCAGATCCTACCGTTCCTGATGTTTCAACTTCTGTTGACGGCCGGTGGTGTGCCGGTCGTGGTGCCGTGCGAACGGTGTTGACGGCTGCGTGTCACATCCGATGGTCGTGTCCCACGAGGCCGGTTGTGC
>SLLJ01000027.1 GCA_007134165.1 Nitriliruptoraceae bacterium
AAGACCGCCGCCTACAGGTGATGAACCAACCCCCAGCAGCTCACGACCCCGACGAGGACCTCGCATCGGGCTTTGTCTGCGCGCAGAACTGGGACAGCGAGACCGCCTGGGGTGCGGGAAACCGCTTCAACGAGCGCGGCAACCAGGGCACGTGGTTCACGTACGAGATCGCAGAACCGACGGTCTCAGGTCCCCGGAACGAGACCTTGGGCCCGATCTCCCTGGCCTTCGCGGATCAGAGGGTCGAAGACAGCGACTGGGACTACAACGACTGGGTGGGCGACCTCGACACGCACGGCACGTTCGTCGGCGCCGATCTGACCCACCTCGAGTTCAACATCACCCCGCTGGCTCGTGGAGCAGCGAACCGCCACGACTTCAACCTGGTCCTGCCAGCAGGCACGTTCGGGAGCGACGGCACGTACATGCTCGAGAGCCTCGCTCCCGACGGCGCCGAGCTCTCAACTCGAACCGGCGCACTTCGCGCCGAAACTCCGACGGACATCAGAACCTGGGACCGTTCCCTCGACGCCCTTCCGAGGATGAGCAACACGGGCGACGGCACGGTGTCGGAGCCGCTGCAGACGGCGAGGTTGAGCATCGAGTTCGACGCAGGTCCCAACCCCTTCAGCTTCGGTGACCCCGATGAGATGGGCATCCACGGCGAGAACCGGTTCTTCCAGCCGTACCTGTTCGACAACTCCACGGGCCAGAACTTCGCGGTTGCAGCCGGTGACATCCGGATGCTGGCCGTACCCGGTGACCGGCGCTGGCCGAGGGAACAGACCCGCATCTGGAACGCCTACGATGCCGTCACGGAGTCGGGGTTCGCGGGACCTCCCGTCTTCGAGCCGCGTTGGTGGGACCTCGACCTCAACCCCTTGCTCGTCTACGAGGCACACGACCCTGCCCGGTGCGGGCGGGCGCCATGTGGGCCAGGACGCGCGTCGTTGCCGTGCTCGTGCGTGTGGCCTCCGGACCGGGTTGCCTGGTCGCTCCCTGGTCTCGCGAGGCCACACGTACCGCCACCGGCTACGAGTCGTCCGACCCCCACACCGCTGGAACCCGACCCGGGTCCGGGCGTACCGCCAATACCGTGGCGCTCCCATCGCCGAAGGCAGCCCTCCCGGTTCCCCACGAGTACCTCGCCGGGAGGGCTTCGCATCTCGAGTTGGAAGAGGCCGGCCCCTCGATCGGTTCGGTCGGCGATGCGTACGAAAGCGCCCTGATGGAACCCGTCATCCGGCTCTTCCAGCCCGAGTGCATCCGCACCAGGGTCTTCAACCCCGGGCCCTCCAGGACCCACCCCGACGTGGAGTACACGACCGCCGGCTCCCCTCGGCACGGGACCATCCGATGCACGCTTCGTCGCCGCCTCTGACCTGCAGCCCCCGGTGGCGTCAGGCTGCAGGGTCGTCTTTCGTGTGGAGGCCTGCTCGCCGCAGCGCCGCGCCGACCACGCCGATGGTCAGCGGCTTGTCGAGGATGTGAAGCCCTCGCTCCCGGGCAGCGAGGTCGATGCCCTCGTCCCGTTGCGCCGTGACCAACACGAGCGTGCTCGCCGCGAGCTCTGGCATCTCGGACCAGCGATCCGCGAGCTCGAGACCATCGAGACCCGGCATCACCACGTCGATGAACGCGACCTTCGGGCGCACGCGGCCCAGCGCGATCAGTGCCCGCATGGCGTCGCTCTCGGTGACGACCGTGACGTCCACGCCGAGCACCTCCGCGGCATCACGGACGAACCAGGCGAGGTTCTCGAGGTCGAACGGCGAGTCGTCGACGCACAGGATCGTGACGCTTTCGCTCTCCGCGGCGTCCTGGCCGGCTACCAACTGCTCCAGACGACGGCGATGCCGCGCCTGCGGTTCGCTGCGCCCGGACTCCCACGCATTGACCGTGCTGAACGAGACCCCCAACAGCCGGGCCAGGCCCTCCTGGGTCAGGTTGTCCCGTGTCCGGATGTGCGAGACGTGGTCACTGGCCGAACGCTCGTGCTCACCCATGACACCCTTCACCTCGCCGTCAGCGATCGCGCGGTCACGTTCGGTCCCCTGGCATCGTGCCGCCTGTAGGCGGCACGGCTGAGCCGTCGGTCTCGGCGCGTGCTCGCTATCGCGTCACACTGCTAGCCGACAGCTCAAATACCAGCGTGTTCGGTCACTCGTTGCCGAATAACACCATAGCGTAGTGGCGTCAGCGGTGAGCGATGCGACCTACAGCCGTGCGGGCGTGGGTAGGGACCAGCGAGCTCAGCGCCCCAGCACACCGTCCGCGCGTACTCGCTCAAGTGCCGTGGTCGCCCGCTCAAGTTCCTCGCTGATCTGGCGGGCCAGATCTGCGAACCCGCCCTCATCGGGCACACCGAGCCGCGTGCAGCTCTCCGCGTGTGCGCACACGTCACGAAGTCGCTCCTATCCGAGCGACGCTGCGTTGGACCGCAGCGTGTGCGCCGCGAGCCGGAAGCGTTCCTTGTCGAACGGGTCCGCACTGGCTCTCAGGTCCGCGACGTAGCGGGGGACGTGCTCGGCGAACAGCACGAGCAGGCGGTCAACCAGCGGACCGTCGGGCGTCCTGCGTCCCGCCATCGCGCGCAGGGGTGCCGGATCGAGCACCGGCGCGGCGTGGTAGGGGGTCGGCGCGGCCGGGTCCGAGACGCGCGGATCACCGGTCGTGGGCGTCGGAGCGCCGAGATCCTTCGGCACGACCGAGGCGAGGACCCCGAGCAGCGACGCGCGATCGAAGGGCTTGAGCAGCATCGCGTCCATCCCCGCCGCCGCGCAGGCGGCCCTCTGCTCGTTCGTGCCATCCGCGGTGACCGCGACGATCGGGACACGTCCCCCCGAGGACTCCAGCGCATGGATCCTCCGCGCGACGGTCAAGCCGTCCATCCTGGGCATGGAGCCGTCCATCAACACCACGTCGAAGCAGCCATCGCGTGCGGCCGCAGCCGCGGCCTGCCCGTCGGCCACCATCTCGACGTGGTCGGTGAGCTGCCGCAGCTACCCCCTGATGACCTCCTGGTTGATGGCGTTGTCCTCAGCGACGAGGACCCGCAGGCCCGGTGGCACGGACGTCACAACCTCCGGCTGGTCCTGCTCGTCCGGTGCAACCTCCTGGAGGGGCAGCTGAACCCGGACCGTGGTCCCGACGCCGGGGGTGCTCTCGAGGGTGATCCACCCGCCGAGCAGCCGACCAGCTCCCGCACGATGCTCAGGCCGAGCCCCGAGCCGTCGACCCGACGGGTCGGCGTCGGATCGACCTGCGTGAACGGCTCGAACACCTCCTGCTGGCGATCGGCCGGTATGCCGATGCCGGTATCGACCACCTCGATGCACAGCCGTGGGTCACCGTCGCCGTCGGATACCCGCGCGGCGGAGAGCGTGACCGACCCCTGCTCGGTGAACCGCACGGCGTTGCTCACCAGGTTGGTCACGATCTGGCGCAACCTGGCGCCGTCGGTCAGCGCCAGGGCGGGCAGCGTGGCATCGACCTGGAGGACGATGGCCAAACCGCGGCGCTGCTCGATTCGAGCGATGTCGAGGAGGTCGCCGAGCAGCAGGAGCAGTCCGCTGGCAGCATCCCGAGCAGCGGTGACGAAGGAGCGCTGCCGTTCGGTGAGGTCGTCCTCGAGCAGCAGCTCGGTCATCCCGAGCACAGCGGTCATCGGGGTACGGAGCTCGTGGCTGATCGTGGACAGGAAGCGGGTCTTCGCCTCATTGACGATGTCGGCCTGCTCCCGCGCGGCGACCAGGGCCTGCTCGGTGCGGGACCGTGCCATCGCTCCCGCGATGATCTGCGCCGCTGCCCTCAGCAGGGCCAGGTCCTCGTCGGACCAGGCGTCGTACCGCTCGATCTGATCGAGCTCCAACACCCCCTCCAACCTCCCGCCGACCATCAGCGGCAGTGCGAGCATCGAGCGGACCTCGGGTCGCATCGAGGTTGGATGGGCTCGCGAACCCGTGGGCGCGACGTCCCGGGCGTCGTCGATCAGCACGGGCGGGCCCGCGGCGAGCCGGTCCATCCAGAATCCGACCTTCTCGAGCCGTCGGTCCTGGGCCCCGGCACTGCGCGCAGCCACGCCATCCTGGCACCACTGGTGAGTCAGCTCGAGCACCCCGGCGTCCCGGAGCTGCACCAGGGAGGCCCGGCTGGCGTCGTAGCTTCGCGCCAGGTCGGCGAGCGCGAGATCCAGCGCGGTGTCGAACGCCTCGAAGCCGACGAAGCGGGCCGAGATGCGTGCCAGGACAGCCTCGTACTCCAGGCGCCGACGTTGACGTTCAGCCTCCTGAAGCTGCTGGGTGAGGTCGACTACCAGCCCTGCCATCCGGACCGGCGTGCCCTCGCCATCACGAACGATGACCCCGTCGATGCGGACGGGGACCGCGTGGCCGTCGACATGCCTGAGTCGCGCCTGCGTCTCGAACCGCGCCGCATCCCCGGCCAACGCCTTCCCCGCCTCGCGGTAGACGTGCCCGCGGTCCAAGGGCGTGAGCAGCGAGGTGAGCAGTTCGTCACCGCTGATCGTCGGTGCATCGTCACGGCCGACGAGGCGGAACAGCGCCGCGGAGTAGGAGGTCAGTCCGGTTGCGGCTTGCCACTCCCAGATCGCATCGTCCACCGCTTCGAGCACGAGCTCGAGCCGGTCCCGGGCTGCTGCCTCATGCTGCCGTGTCTCGATCAGCTCCTGCTCGTAGCGACGGCGCAACTCGGCGTTGGCCAGCAGCTCGGCCAGCACCCGCAGCAGCTGGTGTTCGGTCGTGGACCAGTCTCGCCGACCCGTGACGACATCGAACCCCACGAAGCCGAAGCACACCCCGGCCGCGGCGATCGGCAACGCGATGAGCGTGATGACCCCCTGGGGCTCGAGGATCTGCCGGATCCCGCTTCCCGACGGCAGCTGCTGCACGTCATGCACGTGCATCGATCGCCCACGGAGGTGAGTGGAGACCCAATCGGCGACCAGCTCCAGGGGCACGTCCTGGAGCTCGTCGATCTGCGGCTCGACGCCCTCGGCGCACCACTCGTGGGTGTTCGAGGTGGTGCCCGCATCGACGTCGTAGCGGAACACGTAGGCACGGTCGACCGCGGCGAAGGCACCCGTCCGCTGCCGCGCCACGTCGATGGCCTCGTCGAGCTCCTCCACCGGCGTGTTGACGAACCCGACGGCCAGGTCCATCAGCAGCTGCTGGAACTCCGAGCGCTCACGGGCCTGCCACAGCGCCTCGACGCGGTCCGTGACCTCGCGGCGGAACCCCACGACACCCCGCACCGTGCCCGAAGCGTCGCGGTAGGGGCTGAGGTCGTGCTCGAAGATGCGACCCGTGGCGTCATCCCGGTGCTCGTCCCGCACGCCGCGTCTGGTCGCCACCACCTCGACGCTGGCGCTCAGGCAGGCCTCACCGAGGGGTTCGGGGAGCCTCGGGGGGCAGGTGACCGGCGATGGCAGCCCGGTTGCGTCCGATCCACCCGGCGCACGCCAGGTTGACCTCGACGAATCGGCCCGCACGGTCGGTCATCCAGGTAGGGAAGGGCAGCGCGTCGAGCAGGCCCTGCTGCCGGTCTCCGAGGTCGACAAGACCGTGCTCCGCGAGCTCACGCCGACGTTGCTCCCGGGTGATCACGAGGGGACGGGCGAGCACCTCCATCACGGGCACGAGCGCGGTGACGAGCCGGGGATCCAGCGCCGACGGTCGGGACAGCACCACGAGGCCGTAGCCGGGGAGCCGGCAGGTGTGATGTACGCCCTGGACATCGCCGGCGGCGACCTGCCAGACGGCTCGGTCGGTCCCCTGCGCGGACTCAACGGCTCGTGCCATCAGCTCGGCCCAAACGGGGCGACGCTCGACCACCCTCGGGGTGACCTGCACCGTCGTGGCCCCGTCGTCGTCCAGCGCGATGACCCCGCACGCCGAGGACGCGGTGCGCCGGACCAGCAGCGGCAGCGCTCGGCGCAGCAACGGCTGGGGGTCGGACTCCCCACCGAGCGACCGCGCGATCTCGAGCAGGGCCTGCTGGCTGACGGCGTCACGCATCGTCGCGTGCGACCCCCAGGCGTTCGGCCACGATGGTCTTGTTGTACAACTCCAGATAGCGGTCGCCGGGGTTGCAGACCTCGCCGTTCGTCGCGGCGCCGATCCGAGGCGTCCCGACGTCCACCGTCGCGAGCTCGGCGTCGAAGGCATCACCGAGGTAGGGCACCCGGGAGATGCAGTCGAACACGACCCCGAGACCGTCCTCGGATACAACCGCGCCCGGACCCGACGCCGCCACCTCGGCGGCCGCGAGCAACGAGTCGGGGTCGCCCTCCATGAGCCGGACGAAGGCGCCGGTCGGGACCTCACCGACGCAGAACAGCGCACCGCCATCACGAGACACCGGGTCGCGCACCACCAGCTCGCCGTCGAGCTGCACGATCCCCAGTGGGTAGGAACCCGCCAGGCTGAAGGCGTCCTGGTCCTCGGTGAGCTCCGCGTGCTCGGCGACCAGGCGCTCGTAGACCTCGGCCGCGGGGCGGTGGTCGAGCTGATCGATCCGCCGGCCCGGCGCCGCAGTCACCGCCAGTGGCAGCCCCACCGCCTGCCAGCCGTGCGCGACCCCCCGCCTCGCTGGCGAGGTCGACGACCGCGATCACCGCGGCATCCTGGTGCAGCCCATCGCGGGTCAGCAGGCACGGCATCCGTTCGAAGCTCAGCGACCCGGCACCACCACCGAGCTCGGTGCCCAGCAGCCCGATGTGCTCGAACAGCGCCGACAGCCGCGCGTCGCTGTGGCCCGAGGTCGCGTCGACGAAGGTGAACACGGTGCGGCCCTCGGGATCGACTCCTTCCAGCGCAGCCTCGAGCCGCCCGTCGAACGCCTGCGGGTCACCGCTGACATCGTCGACGACCGCGACGCGCGCACTGGTCGGCAGCCCCACCACGACACCGCCGGTCGATAGCAGGTCGATGCCGTGGATCACGCGCGGGACGACCGCGCCGAAGACCTCCACGGGGGTTCGCACGCAGGACCAAAGCGAGTTCGTCCGTCGATGGCAGGTCGCCCTCGGCGAGCAGCACCATCAGGCAGCCGACGCCATCCTGCGCTGCGACCGCTCTCAGCAGCTCGATGAGGGCCTCAGGGGTGGTCGTCTCGAACCGCTGCACGACCATCGCCGCTCCGCTCACCGTGCGCGTCCAATGTCAGGTCAGAACTGCACATCATCCGTCCGAGCAACCTGCCCGCACCACCCCGATGAGGTGAGCTCGACCACGTGGCACAGGCCCACTGCAGCGCTCTCCCTCTGGTTTCCCCGACCGGTTCGACTCCATCGAGCACGCCCGCGCCCACGTCCGCGACTTCTTCGGCTGGTACAACCACCAGCATCGCCACTCCGGCGTGGCCTTGATGGCCCCGACCGACGGCCACTACGGCCGCGCCCCCGCCATCACCACCGCCCGCAGCCAGGTCCTCGACGCCGCCTACACCAGACACCCCGACCGGTTCGTCCGCAAACCCCCCACGCCGCCATCGCTAGCCGACACCGCCTGGATCAGCCGGCCCGACCACAACCGTTGCATGTTGAGGGAGCGTTTGTCTCGCTCGCTCGTCATGCTGTCGCCCGTTGCTGGGCGGGGCAGGGCTTGCGGGTGGCTCCACGTCCACGTTCTGCGTCGCCGGTCCACTCCCAGCAGGACGTGCACACCGCGAGGTGTGCAAGGTTCGTTGCGGCGTTGATGTCACGGTGGTGGACAACGCCGCATCCGTCACAGGTCCATTCACGCACGTTGAGCGGCAGGTTTGGCTCTCGCCTTGCGCACGAGGCACAGGTCTTCGATGATGGCAAATGGCGGTGCGCTTCGACCAGGCGGGTGCCGTACCAGCCGGTCTTGTAGCCCAGCTGGCGGGACACCTCACCGAGTGCGGCGTCTGCCACGGCCCGGTTGAATCCGCGTCCGGCACGGCCAGCACCGGGCTTGCGGGCGGCCATGCCCTTGACTGACAGGTCCTCGACCACGAGTGTTTCGGTGAGCGAGACCAGTTCGGTGGTGGTCTGGTGGATCGCGTCGGCACGCAGGTTCGCGACCCGGGTGTGGAGCTTGCCGATGCGACGCATCGTGGTGTGCCACCGTCCCGACCCGCGGGTCTGACGTGCCGCCCGCCGCTGCAAGGTCCGCAGCTTCGCTTGGGCGGCTGCGAGCGGTTTCGGTGCCCGGACGCGTGCGACCTCGGTCCCTTCGGGGGTGGCAGCGACCAGCAGGTCAACCGGCTGCTACCCGCCGGCTGAATCGAGGTGTCGACCGGTCGACTCACCGGCCGGAACCGCCGCTGCCGAACCGTGCACGGACATCGAGGGTCCCGGCATCCAGCTCGTGGATCGCGTCCTCGAGGACCAGCTCCAGGCACTCCCGCGTGGCGTCGCCATCCCGGCCCTACCGGCGTCTGCCAGTCTGCGGTGCAGCTCGTCGCGGTCCGCGTCTAGGACCTCGAGCAGCGAGAGCTCTCCGAGCACCGTAAGGAGCCGGTGCGTGAGTGCGGCCTCGAACCTGGCCCAGTCCAGGGCGTCCTCTAGGAACCCGGCCAACCAGTTGGCGGCGTACGCGCCGAACGTCACCCTCGCGGCCCGACAACGCAGCGCCGCGGTTGCACGGGTCGCGATCCCCCAGAGTCGGGCGTCAGCCCCGGTCGGCAGCGTTGCGGTGTAGATCTGCCCGCTGATCATCAACCGTGCCCGGAAGCGGCCCGACGGCAACCGGTCGATGGCCACCCGCACCCTCCCCGCCGGTGGACAACCACGCTACGTGCACCCACTGATGTGTCACGATTCGGGTTTGCAGCCTGTGGACAGCCACTCCGACAGACCCCGAAGACGCGAAATTCGGCCTCCCAGGGGGTCGTAGAAGGCCGAATCCGTGAAACGCGCTGGGAGGGATTCGGACCCCCGGCCGCCTGATGCGTCGTCGCCTCTGCCTACCGGAATCGAGCGAATACGAGCGAACTGAGCGGATCTCGCGTCGTTGAGGGCGTCCAGGAGGCACGTTCGGGTTCGACCTGGGTTCGGGATCCGGATCACGGTGGAGCTGTGATCGAGATCCGTGTCGGCATGAGAAGCACGGACGTCAGCCCCCGTGGTACAGCCTGCCGAGGTCGATGAGTTCGACATCGCCTCGATGCCGCATCTCGGCGCGCAGCGAAGGGTCGAACGTCGAGCCGACCAGGAGAAGGCGTGCGCCATCGGCTCGAGACCCAAGCCGGTTCCTTGCTTCGATGAGCCGACCCAGGTGGCGGCGACCGATCACCTCACCGGCGTTGGCCTCTCCGATCGCGGTGATGCGGCGGGAGGCCACATCCGGGTCGTCGTCGGCGACAACGAGGTCCAGTCGCCGTTCGACACCGCCAGCAGCCACCCGCGATCGCCCGACATGGGCCCGCTGTCCGGGGACCGTGTCGTCGGACGCGAACCGTTCGACGAAGGTGCGTGCCTGCTGCTCGAAGACCGGAGCTCGGACCTGGCGGTCGAACACGTCGACCAGCCGCTGCCGCCACAGCTCCTGCGGGTCACGGGTGCGAAGCCGTGAGCGGTGTGGCTCGAGGACCGCGTAGTGGAACTGCAGGTAGGGATCCGCCAGCGCGTAGGTCGGGCGCTGCTTGCGGATCGGGTCCTCATGGCGGGTCACGAACCCGGCATCCACCAGCCTGCCCAGCGCCGGGGCAAGGTTGGACACCTGCCGACCCAGCCGCGAGGCGATCCTGCCGGCAGTCACCGATCCGCTCGCGATCACCCCCAGGATGCTGTGATGAAGCGCCGGGTCAGCCCCGGCCAGCGCCGGGTCCTCCGCGAGCAGCGTGGTCGCCTCGTGGTGCAGGCTCGCCGCGGGTGAGAGCACCCGCTGGGCGATCCACCGATCGACATCACCGGGACCGTCGGGCAAGTCGAAGTCGACCATGTCGGTCGCGTAGCCAACGGCGCCACCGATGACCGCGAACACGCGTGCCGCGAGCTCCAGGTCGGACGGGTCAGCTAGCCGGGTTGCGGCCACGCGGTAGTCGTCGGGGAGCATGACCAGCTCCAACCCGGCCCGGCCGCGAAGGGTCAGCCACCCCGAG
>SLLJ01000363.1 GCA_007134165.1 Nitriliruptoraceae bacterium
GCGGCGGACTGCGCTGGTCCGACCGCCGCGACGACGTGCGCACCGAGGTCCTCGACCTGGTCAAGGCGCAGATCCTGAAGAACGCGCTGATCGTGCCCACCGGTGCGAAAGGTGGCTTCGTGCTGACGCGCGAACCGGCCGACCCCGGCGAGCGCGCGGCCGAGGTCAAGCGGCAGTACGTGACCTTCATCCGCGGCCTGCTCGACGTGACCGACGACCTCGACGGGGACACCGTGGTGACTCCGCCCGACGTGGTGCGCCACGACGGCGACGACCCCTACCTGGTGGTGGCCGCCGACCGCGGCACCGCCACGTTCTCGGACACGGCCAACGCGCTGGCACGCCGCTACGGTTTCTGGCTCGACGACGCCTTCGCCTCCGGCGGCTCCAACGGCTATGACCACAAGGCGCTCGGGGTCACCGCCCGGGGCGCCTGGATCGCCGTGCAGCGCCACTTCCGCGAGCTCGGCACCGACGTCCAGACCGAACCGATCACGGTCGCCGGCATCGGCGACCTGTCGGGCGACGTGTTCGGCAACGGACTGCTGCGCTCCGAGGCGGTCAAGCTCGTCGCCGCCTTCGACCACCGCCACGTCTTCCTCGATCCCGACCCCGACCCGGCGCGCTCGTTCACCGAACGCGCACGGCTGTTCGCGCTGCCAAGCTCGTCGTGGGACGACTACGACCGCGCGGCGATCAGCGCCGGTGGCGGCGTGTTCCCGCGCACGGTCCGCTCGATCCCGATCAGCGCCGAGGTACGTGCCCTGCTGCGCATCGAGGACGAGACCCTGTCCCCACCCGAGCTGATCCGCGCAATCCTCGCCAGCCCGGTCGACCTGCTGTTCGCCGGCGGGATCGGCACCTATGTGCGCGCCACCGACGAGCGCAACGAGGACGTCGGTGACCGCGCCAACGACGAGCTGCGGATCCCGGCCAGCCGCCTGCGCGCACGGGTGCTCGGTGAGGGCGCGAACCTGTCGATCACCCAGCGCGCCCGCATCGAGTACGCCCGGCGCGGTGGACGATGCAACCAGGACGCGATCGACAACGCGGCCGGGGTGAGCACCTCCGACCACGAGGTCAACCTCAAGATCCTGCTCACGCTGGCCACCGAGTCCGGGGTCCTGGACCCCGACGCGCGTGATGCCCTGCTCGCGGAGCTCGCCGACGACGTCGTCGTCCAGGTCCTGCGCGAGGTCGACCTACAGACCGCGGCGCTGTCCCAGGAGGCCGCCCGCAGCCACACCGCGATCGACGCCTACGAGGCGCTGATGCGCCGCCTGGAGACCGACGGGGACCTCGACCGTGCCGCCGAGGTGCTGCCCGACGGGGCCGAACTCGCCGACCGGGCCGAGGCCGGCGGCGGCCTGACCCGTCCGGAGCTCGCCACTCTGCTCGCCTGGTCCAAGCGCGACCTCAAGGAGGTCCTGCTCGGTTCGGACCTGCTCGACGAGCCGGTGCTGCGAGATGCCCTCTACGACTACTTCCCGGCGCGGCTCGGTGAGGAGTTCGGCACGCTGCTCGAGCGCCACCGCCTGCGCCGCGAACTGATCGCCACAGTGGTGGCCAACGACCTCGTCGACCGGCTGGGCATCACGTTCGCGTCGGCGGCGGCGGAGCACGCCGGCGTGGGCCTGCCGCAGGTCGCGCTCGCCTACCGCATCGCGCGCGAGGTGATCGACGCGCCGCGGTGGTGGGACCTGCTCGACCTGGCCGTGGGCGAGCACGACCCCGCCCGGCTGCTGGAGCTCGAGCACCAGATCGACCAGCTCGTCGCGGAGCTCACCACCACGCTGGTGACCGACCCGGGGTTGGCCGACCCGGCTGCGCTGCTGGCACGCGACCGGCCGGTCGCCGCGGTGCTCGTCGAGCGCATGCTCACACTGGGCACCGCCGAGCAGCAGCGCGGCCGGATGGCGCACGCGCGGTGGCTGGTCGACGACCTCGTCGACCCGGAACTCGCACGGCTGCTGGCCTGTGCCCGGGATCTCGCGATGATCCCGGACGTCGCCACCATCGCGTCCAGCGCCCCCGGCGATCCGCCGCCTGACGCCATCGCCGACGCGGCGCTGACCCTGGGGGCACGGCTCGGGCTCGAGCAGCTCGAGTCCGCACTGAGCCGGGTCGAGGTCACCGACGCGTGGCAGCGCCGACAGCACGCCGGGCTGGCCTCGGATCTGCGCGGACTGCGCCGTGCGTCGACTCTGGCGGCGCTGCGCGCACGCCCCTCAACCACCGCCGCTGAAGCGGTCGAGGGTTGGGTCGCGGACCGGGTGGCGGCGGTGGAGCGGGCGCGGCGCATCGCCGGGCAGGCTGCCGGGGACCATGCCCACAGGCTCGACGCGGTCGCGGTCGCCGCCCGCGCGGTCCATGACGTGCTGGCCGAACCGGGCTGAGCCCGCGGCCGGCTCAACGCGGTGCGGTCGGGTTCCACGGGCGGCCGACCTGCCGGGGGGTGGCCAGCTCCAACACCGCCAACTCGAGCAGCAGCTCACCGGGCAGATCCGAGCCCTTGAGGTCGAGGTCGAGCGTGGCGAGCCGGTCGTGGCACCAGGCCAACTCCCCGGGGCTGAAGCCCCGAGCCAGCGACTCGAGCCGGCGGTACTGCCCCGGGCTGGCACCAACCTGCTTGGCGCCGACCCGGGACCGGGCACCGAGCAGCTGACGCAGGCGGAAGGTGAGCGCACCGGTCAGCGCCAAGGGGGCCTGACCGCTCTGAAGCGCCCCCCGCAGCGCGACCAACGCCGACTCCGGGTCCCGTTCGGCGACGGCGTCGGCCACCGCGAACCCCGACCGGCGACCGTGTCCGTCGACCGCCGCCTCGACGTGTTCGGCGGTGATCGCCGCGCCCTGCGGCGCGGCCGCGCACACCGTGGCGACCTTGGCCGCGATCATGCCGGGATCCTCCCCGGCGTGGGAGCGCAGCGCGGCGATCGCCCCGGCATCGGCCTTGCGGTGCAGCCGGCGGAACTCCTCGCCGACGATCCGGTCCCAGGCGCGGTCGTCGAAGTCCGGGGGGGTGCGCACATCCACGCGCTCCCCGTGCTGTTTGACGCTGGTCGCCAGCTTGCGGATCGCGCCGGTCCCGGAGGCCAGCAGCACCAGCACCGCGTCGGGCGAGGGGTCGGCGACGTACGCCTCGAGCTCGCCGCGCAGCGCCGCATTGGCCTCCTGCACGCCGCGGAGGACCACGATCGTGCGTCCCCCGAACAGCGAGGCGGTGCGCAGCTCGGGCAGATGCTCGAGCTGGGAGGCGTCGAAGCGGTCCACCTCGACGTCCGCTTCGTCGGCCGTGAGCTCCGCGAGGCGGCGTTCGAGCTCGCGCTGAACGAGCAGGTCGTCGCCGGTGAGCAGGAGCACGGAGGCCATGGACCAGCAGGCTAGCGCCGCGCCCCTGGAGATCGTGCCCAGCCGTGTCGAGCGGCGGCGGCACCTCGACCCGGATGGTGCCCTCGAGGTCGGTGCGCCGGACCTCGACGCCGAGTTCGTCGAGGACCGCGAGGATCTCGTCAGCCGGGTGGCCGTGGCGGTTGTCGACCCCGGCGCTGATCAGCCCGATGCGTGGCGCGACGGCCGCGAGGAAGACCGGGTCGGTGGTCGACGAGCCGTGGTGGGGAACGGCCAGCACCTCGGCGTGCAGCAGGTCGGGCCGCGCGAGCAGGTCGGCCTGCGCCGGCTGCTCGGCGTCCCCGGCGAGCAGCACCCGCCGCCCGTCGTGGGTGATGCGCACCACGATCGAGGTGTCGTTGCTTTCGCTGCGCGAGAACCGGTAGGGGCGGCCGGGCGGCGGACCGAGCACCTCGAGGTCGAGATCCCCGATGCGTGCACGGTCTCCGGCGACCGGGTCGCGCACCATGATCCCCTGCTCCTGCGCGAGCGCGAGCACCACCTCGGGATGCGGCAACTCGGTCGGCAGCAGCCGCATCCACACCGCTCCCACCGTCACGGCGCCGAGCACTGCGGGCACCCCGCCGATGTGGTCGAGGTGGGGGTGGGTGATGATGACCAGGTCGAGGTGGCGCCGGCCATGGTCGCGCAACCACTGGGCGGCGGTGCCGTCCTCACCGGCGTCGACGAGGATGCGCGCGGCCGGGGACTCCACCAGGAACGCGTCGCCCTGCCCGACGTCGATGGCGGTCACGGTGAACTCACGGGCGGGCAGGACGCCTCCGACCCGGGGGACCACGGCGACCACCAGCGCCAGGACGGTGAGCAGCGCACACACGCGCGCCGCCCGACCCCCCGGCCGGGCCAGCATCCACCCGCAGCCGGCCAGCAGGGCCACCACCGTGGCCGGCTGCGCGGTGCGGGCCAGACCCCCGACCTCCGAGAAGGCGTGCGCGGAGTACAGGACCACCCGCGCGGGCTGCCCGGCCAGCGCGAACACCCACCCCCCGAGTTCGGGCCAGACCAGCGCCACCACGGTGCCGACGAAGGCGGTGGTGGCCGCCATCGCCGCCGCCGGAACGGCCAGCACGTTGGCCGGCAGCGCCGCCATCGGCACCTCCCCGAAGGTGGCCAGCAGCAGGGGCACCACCGCCACCTGGGCGCCGACGGTGATCCCCACCAACTCGGCCAGCCGGCGGGGCAGGCGCACGAGCCGGTCGCGCACCCGGGGCGCGACCACCAGCACCCCGGCGGTGGCGGTGGCCGACAGCAGCAGGCCGAGCGATCCGGCCAGCGCCGGATCGAGCAGCACCAGCAGCAGGACCGCGCCGGCCAACGCGTGCCGGGCGTCGCGGGGCACCCCGCGGGCCCCGGCGAGCAGCAGCAGCAGCGCCATCGTCCCCGCCCGCAGCACGCTGGGCTCGAAGCGGGTCACCAGCGCGAACCATGCCACGGTCACGGCCACCACCACCCGGCGTGCCCCGGCCCCGACCCGCAGCAGCAGACAGGCGCCGAGCACCCCACCCACCACGATCGCCACGTTGGAGCCGGAGACGGCCGTCAGGTGCGTCAGGGAGGTGGCGCGCATGGCCTCGGCGTCCTCCGCCGGCAGCCGCCGGGTGTCGCCGGTCACGAACCCGGCGAGCAGGCCGGCGAGCCGGTCCGGAAGCCGGGCGCCGGCCGCCTCACGCACCCGTTGGCGGACGTGCTCGCTGGCGGCGGCCAGCCGGCCGGCGCCGGAGCCGGCCTCCCACGCGTGGACGTCGATCGCAACGGTGGCGTGCTGCCGGGCGAGCCAGCGTCCGTACCCGCCGTCGGGCAGCGGCCGGGCCGTGGCCACCACCTGCCAGCGGGTACCCAGCGCCGGCGGGTCGTCCTCGAGGGTCGCCGCCACCCGCTCGCGGGTCGGCACCCCGTCGACGGCGTCCACGCGCAGCAGCACGTGCCAGCCGGTGGCGATCGGCCGGGGCTCGTGCACGACGGTGACCTCGAGCCCGGCACGACCGCCCTGCGCGGCCAGCCCGGGCAGGGCCCCGAACGTCGTGGTCCCGACCCGGGCAATGCTGCCCGCGGCGGCGAGCAGCAGGACGGCGACCAGGGCGAGCACCCCAGCGGCCACCGCCGGCCGCGAGCGCCGGCGGCCCGCCAGACCGACCGCCACGGCGATGAGTCCCAGGCCGGTCAGACCCGCCAGCAGCGCCAGGCGGCCGGCAGCCGGGAGCAGCCGGGTTGCCAGTGCCTCCCCCACCCTGGCGCCGAGCAGGGCAGCCGTCGCCCACAGCGGCAGCGGCCCGAGCACCGCGCCGAGCAGCGGCGGGGGCGGTTCGGACCACGGCTCGGACCACGGCTCAGACCACGGCTCGGGCCACGGCTCGGGCCGCTGTTGGGGCCCGGCCGGCGGATTCACCGAACCACGACACGGTCGGCGAGCCGCTGGAAGGTGGCCTCCCCGATGCCGGGCACCTCGCGCAGGTCGCCGGGCTCGGCGAAGGGACCATTCGCCTCGCGGTGCTCAACGATCGCCGAGGCCTTGGCCGGTCCGATCCCCGGCAGCGTCTCGAGTTCCTCCTGCAAGGCGCGGTTGAGGTCGAGCCGACCGTCGGGCAGCGTGCCGCCGCCGACGGCGGTGCCGCCGTCGACGGGTTCGGGCAGCTGCTCGTCGGGACGGGGCAGGTGCACGTGCTCGCCGTCGTCGAGCACCCGAGCGAGGTTGACCCGCTCGAGCGCGGCGTCGGGGCTCGCCCCACCCGCCGCCGCGACTGCATCCGCCACCCGGGCCCCGGCGGGCAGCGTCACCACCCCGGCCTCGGCGACCGCGCCGGTGACGTGGACGGTGACGGTGACGTCGACGGTGACCGGTTCGGCGGCCACCTCGACGTCCCCGGGGGGCGCGAGTGCCGCATCCGCCACCTCGGCGCCGGTCAACGGGGCCTGGTCGTCGGTCCCGACCACCGGCGCACCGACGGCCCGCACCTCGGCGAGGTCCGGGCGGGTGGTGGCCTGCTGCCACAGCAACGCCGACGCCACGGCCGCGCCGAGCAGCAGCACCGCGAGTCCGCCCAGTTCCGCCGGGGTGGGTGCCAGCCAGGCGGTGATCCGGTGCCGGAGCGTCTCACCACGCAGATCGCCGTCGGGGCGGTGGCCGTCGGGGCGGTCACGAGCGAGGTCGTCGAGGTGGTCCATCCCGGGAGGCTGCCGCAGGCACCCCCGGCTGTCACGCCCCGGACACGCCAGCCTGTGGACGAGCACGGCGGGGCACCACCGTCACCCCGATCGCCCCGGAGCCCACGTGCGCGCCGACGATGGGGCCGATCTGGGCGTCGACCCGGTCACCGATCGTGACCCGTCGGGCCAGCTGCTCCCACACCTGCCGGGCCCGTTGGGGAGCCAGCGCCTCAGCCACCAGCACGTCCACCTCGCCGCCGGCGGCGGCCTGCTCGACGAGTTCGCCGACACGCTCGAGGGCACGACCCCAGGTCCGGGTGCGCTCGCGGACCTCCACCCGCCCGTCGACCAGGTGCAGCAGCGGCTTGACCCGCAGCGCCCCACCGACGGCCGTCTGCGCCCCGGTCAGCCGACCCCCCCGGCGCAGCGCCTGGAGATCATCGACCACCAGCAGCGTCAATGCCCGGTCGCGGACCTGCTCGGCGGCGGCCACGACCTCGGCCACCGAGCCACCCGCGGCGGCCACCCGGTGCGCGGCGAGCACCGCCATGCCAAGCGCCCCACCGACCAGTCGGGTGTCGACCACCTCGACGTCGATCGGTGCCCGCGCCGCCCGGTCGCGGGCCAGCGCCACGGTGCCCGACAGCGCCGAGGAGACGTGCAGCGACACGATCGCGGACACTTCGTCATCGCTGCCCACGGCGGCATACGCCTCCTCGAACCAGATCGGCGCGGGCTGCGAGGTCGTGGGCAGTCGGCTGGTGTCGGCGAGCAGTCGGGCGTAGAACCCGGCGGTGGAGATGGTGACCCCGGAGACGAAGGTGTCGAGGCCGAAGGTCACCGACAGGGGTACGACCCGGATCCCGGCCGCCTCGACGACCGCGTTCGGCAGGTCACAGGTCGAGTCGGTGACGATCGCCACCCGCCCCATCGACGCCCTCCTGCCGTGACGGTCCGGCCCGGGCCATCCTAACGGGTGCTCAGCGCAGTGCCGGTCGGAGGTGCTCGACGATCAAGGCGCCGATCGTGTCGGGCTGCTCGAGGTGCAGCCAGTGGCCGACGCCGTCGAGCACCTCGACCCTCGACAGGGGGTTGGGCAGCACCGTCCGGGCCCGCTCGGCGTAGGCCGCACCGATGCAGCCGTCGTCCCGGCCGTGCAGGACGAGGTGGGGCTGGGGGGCCACCCCCGACCGGGCCGAGAGCGCGCGCCCGGCCACGGCTGCCCGGGCGATGCCCCGGTACCAGGCCAGCATCGCGCGGCGGCTGTCGCGGTCGTTGACCATCGCCCGGACCGCATCCAGATCCTGTGGGCCGGGCTCGTAGCCTGGCGACCAGCGCCGCCACAGCGCCTCGACACGCCTTGGTCCGAAGCGGCGGGGAGCACCCGGGATCAGCGCATCGAACAGGTAGGCCGAGCGGCGCAGTTGAGCCCGGTCGCGCAGCGCGGCGCGGAGCACCGGCTCGGGCGGCACGGCCAGGGTGACCAGCCGCCGCCAGCGGTCCGGGGCGGCGGAGGCTGCCCGGGCGCCGGCGATCGCCCCCCAGTCGTGGCCCACGAGCACGGCCCGTCCGGTCCCGCCCAGCGCCCGGTGCAGCGCGTTGACGTCGGCGGTGAACACGTCGGGGTCGAGGTGCCGATCCGGTGGCACCTCGGTGGGCGGGTAGCCGCGCAGCCACGGGGCCACGACCCGGAACCCGACCCCGACCAGCCGGGGCGCCAGATGGCGGAAGGTGCCCGGATGGTCCGGGAACCCGTGCAGCAGCAGCGCCAGGGGGGCGTCACGGGGCCCTTCGGCCAGCACCGCGAAGCGCAGGCCGTTGGCCCGCACGAACGTCGCGCCCATCGCTGCCACCTCGCTCGGACCCGGCCTCGCAGCCGGGGATGCTCAGGCCCGAACGACGAAGTTCACCAGCCGGTCGGGCACGGTGATGACCTTGACCACCGTACCGTCGAGGTGGCTTGCCACCGCCGGCTCGTCTCGCGCGGCCGCCTCGAGTGCCTCAGCGTCCGCGCCGGGGGGCACCGTGGTCCGCCCCCGGACCTTGCCGTTGACCTGCACGACGATCTCGACCTCCTCGCGCACCAGCAAGGACCGATCCGCCTGCGGCCAGGCCTGCTCGTGGACCGAGCCCGCGTTGCCCAACCGGGTCCACAGCTCCTCGGTGATGAACGGACAGATCGGGGCCAGCAGCGTGAGCAGCGCCTCGAGCGCCTCGCGCCGCGGCTTGCCGGTGACCCCAGCACGGTCGGCCTCGAGCAGGGCGTTGGTCAGCGACATCAGCTTGGCGATCGCGGTGTTGTACTTGCGGGCGTCGAAGTCCTCCGACGCCCCGGCGATCGCCACCGCGGTGGCACGGCGCAGCGCCTGCACGGCCGCCGGCTCACCGCCGTCGGCCGGGGTGTGCTCGAGGCTCAGCCGCCAGATCCGCGACAGCCACTTGTGCATGCCGGCCGGGGACACGTCCGCCCAGTCGATGTCGTCCTCGGGCGGCGAGGCGAACAGCATGGTGCCGCGCAGCGTGTCGGCCCCGAACTGCTCGTAGACCTCGCCGGGCACGACGAGGTTGCCCTTGGACTTGGACATCGCCGCGCCGCCGAGGATCACCTGGCCCTGGTTCAGCAGCGCCTGGAAGGGCTCGTCGGCCGCGACGTAGCCCCGGTCGCGCAGCGCCTTGACGAAGAACCGGCTGTAGAGCAGGTGCAGCACGGCGTGCTCGACCCCACCCGTGTACTGGTCGATCGGCAGCCACCGGCCAGCCGCGTCCACCGGCCAGGCCACCGTGTCGTCGGTCGGCGAGAGGTAGCGCAGGAAGTACCACGACGAGTCGACGAAAGTGTCCATCGTGTCGGTGTCGCGGGTGGCCTGCTCGTCGCCGCACTGGGGGCAGACCACGTCGTGCGCGAAGCTCGGATGGTGCGCGAGCGGCGAGCCGGGGACCTGGAAGTCGAGGTCGTCGGGCAGCCGGACGGGCAGTTCGGTGTCCGGCACCGGCACCTCACCACACGACGGGCAGTGGATGATCGGGATCGGCGCACCCCACGAGCGCTGCCGCGAGATCAGCCAGTCACGCAGGCGGAAGTTGATCGTCGCCTCGGCCAGGCCGCGCTCGGCGAGGTCGGCGGTGATGCGCTGCTTGGTCTCACGCCAGTCCAGCCCGTCGTAGGGCCCGGAATTGACACTGTGCCCGTCGCCGGCGTACGCCTGGCTCATCGTGGCGCCGTCGAGCGGCTCGCCGTCGGAGGGCTGCACCACCACGCGGACCTCGAGTCCCTGCTGCCGGGCGAAGTCGAAGTCGCGCTGGTCGTGGGCCGGCACCGCCATGATCGCCCCGGTGCCGTAGTCGAGCAGGACGTAGTCGGCCGCGTAGGCGGGGATGGTCTCGCCGGTGACCGGGTTGACCACGTCGAAGCACAGCCGCAGCCCGCGCTTGGCGCGCGCGGAGGCTGCGGCCGCCTGCCCGTCGTCGTCGAAGCCCGCCATGCGCTCGACGTCCGA
>SLLJ01000303.1 GCA_007134165.1 Nitriliruptoraceae bacterium
CGAATCGACCTGGAAGCCATCGAAGACGAGTGGGAGGAGGACTACCACCTCCTCGCACGCCGCGACCGTGACCTGAGCGTGGCGGCCCGCCGCCGCATCGAGCAGTTGGACAGCGCCCGGGTGGTCGGCGTGGACCGTGGTCGGGTGCGCATCGTGCTCGACGACGAGGACGAGGCGGCTGGGGCCGGCGAGGCGGAGATCCTCGATGCCCGGCTGGCCGGCACGATGCGCGGCGACAAGGCTGCGGTCGGCGACCGGGTACGGGTCCGACTGCCCCGTCACGAGTCCGACGAGGCGCGCGTCGTCGAGGTGCTGCCGCGCGACACGGTGCTGCTGCGTACCGCCGAGGACGAAGTCGGGGTCGAGCGGGTGGTCGTCGCCAACGCCGACACGGTGATGGTGGTGCTCGCGGCGGACTACCTCGAGGTCGGCGCCCGGTTCGCCGACCGGGTGATGGTGGCGGCTTCGGTCGGTGGACTCGACCCAGCGCTGTGCATCAACAAGGTCGACCTCGTCGACGACCGCACCGAGGTCACCGAGGTGGCGCAGCGCTACCTCGACATTGGGGTGGAGGTGCGGATCACCTCGGCGGAGACGGGGGAGGGGCTCGACGAACTGCGCGAGCTGCTGGCGGGGTGCTGGACGGCGTTCTCCGGGCACTCCGGGGTCGGCAAGTCCTCGCTGTACAACCTGCTGGTGCCAGAGGCCGAGCGGGAGGTCGGCGAGCTCGGACGCTATGGCGGGCGGCACACCACCGTGTCGTCACGGGCGATGCGCGTCCCGGGTCTGCAGGCCTGGTTGGTCGACACTCCCGGGGTGCGTTCCTTCGGGCTGGGAACGCTCACCCCGCGTGAGCTCGCCCGCCACTTCCCGGAGCTCGCGGCGCTGCGCTGCGCGCTGGACGACTGCATCCACGACGGTGAGCCGGGCTGCACGCTGACGGCGGCCGACCTGCATCCCGCCCGGCTCGACAGCTACCGTCGGCTGCTCGCCGGCCTGCGTGAGGGCGGCTGACCGGAAGGGACGTCGAGGTGGGTGTCAAGCGTACGGTGGCGCGTGCGGCCTGGGGAGTAGCGCGGCAGCGGGTGGGCGCCGCCGCGGTGGCCGACCGAGGCCGGGTGCTCCGACGGATGCGGGTGGACGCGGACTGGCGGCGCACCGACGACTTCGGCGCGGCCCGACTCTCGCCGCGTGACACCATCGCGGTCGCCCGCCCGGGGCGGTGGCAGCGCCACGACCCGCTGCTGGTGGTCGAGGCCTGGCGTCGGCCGGCCCGGTCGGCGGCGCTGGCGGTGTGGGTGGTGGTGATCGCGGTGGCCTGGTGGCGGGGCGCGACGCGTGGGACCGGACCGTTGGCCGGCGTGCAGCGACTTCCCGAGCTCGGTACCACCTCCTGGACGCGCTGAGCTGGGTGGGCGGGGTCCGGTCCGCGGTTGGCCCGTGGGGCGACGCTGCGGGTGAGGGTGCACGCGTAGGGGCGGTTCGTGCCGTGCGGGCGGGGTCGCTACGCTCGGTGGGCCCCGGCGGGGTAGCCAAGTGGTAAGGCAGGGGACTGCAAATCCCCCATCACGGGTTCGATTCCCGTCCCCGCCTCTCGGACGCACCGCCCCTGACCAGCAATGTTGCGGTCCGGGGCGGTCGTCGTTCCTGGGTCCGACCGGCCCGCTTGCCAACATCTTGCCAACATGGGCTCTCGGGTTCGGTGGCCCGTAGACGCCCGACCGGTTCCGTCGCTTCGCGTCGCTCGGCGGCTGTCGGGAGCCACGGTGCGGCATACTGAGCCACATGACACCGCAGCGGCAGGATGCGGTCAGGCGGGCGCTCAGACCGCCTGCAGTCCCGGACGACGTCGATGATCCCCGGGTCGAGAAGGCCACGGGCGTGATCACGCTGCCCACTCGGGTGCGCTGGAGCTCGCCGTCCCGCCAGTACGACCTGGCGGATCGTGGTCAGCGCGCCCGGGTCTCTGAGCAGGTGCTGGTCGAGGGCACCGCTGACGACGTTCGCCGGTTCGTCGATGTCGACGAGCTGGTCGCGCTGTGGGACGAGCTGTACCTGCCCGACCACGTGCGTGGCGCGTGGGCTGCTTGGCTGGCTCGGCACCGCGGCGTGCAACTCTCGTGCTGAGCCCGCTGCAGCGGCAGATCCTGGGCGTGGTCGGCGGGTTGCCCGAGGCGGCGCAGTTCGCGCTGGCAGGCGGTGCGGCGCTGATCCTTCGGGGCACGGTGGATCGGGGCACCAACGACCTCGACTTCTTCATCGGTGCCCGCGAGATGCCTCCCGGGGCGATCCACCGAGTCGTGGAGGCAACTGAGACGGCACGCGCAGCGGCCGGGCTGGCTGTCACCCGCGAAGCGATGTCGGAGACCTTCGCGCGCCTGACCGTGGCTGATCGTGATGAAGGGTGCCGGATCGACTTCGCTTCAGATGTCCGTATCTGTCAGCCGGACAGTGACGGATCGACCGCCATCCTCTCGCTGGAGGAGCTGGCGGCGGACAA
>SLLJ01000122.1 GCA_007134165.1 Nitriliruptoraceae bacterium
GGGGACCACCTCGCGGGTGACCCGGACCGGCAGGCGCAGCGTCTCCTTCTTGACGGCGAGCTCGATCTCGGCCCCGTCCACGACCCCGAGCCGCTCGGCGTCGTCGGGGTGCAGCCGGGCCTGCACCGGGCGCGCGGTGGCCATCAGGTCATCGGCGCCGGTGAGCATCGTCCCGCGATCCAGCAGCTGGGGCACGGCAACCAGCGTGAGCGCATCGGCGTCCTTGGCCGCCCGCCGGGAGCTGCGGGCGGGGGCCTCGGGCTCGGCGTCGGGATCCGGCGGGGCGGGCCATGCGTAGGGCCGGGTGCGGGCGCCGAGGCGAGCCACCTCGGCCCTGATCCCGTCGAGGTCGTTGACCCCGAGGTCGTGGCCGAGCAGGGCGGCGAGCTGCACCACGATCTCCCAGTCGTCCATCGTCAGCTCGGGCCCGTCGATCGCGCGGGCGAAGCGTTGGGGCCGACCTTCCCAGGTGGTGCGGGTGCCGGCCCGCTCCTGCGAGGCGGTGGCGGGCAGCACGACGTCGGCATAGCCGGTCACGGTGCCGGTCAGCGCAAGGTCCTGTGCGATCACCACCTTGGCCTTGGTCAGCGCCTTGACGGCCAGGGCCGGCGACGCGGCGTCGCGCACCGGGTCCACGCCGATCAGGTGCAGCACGTCGATGCGGCCCTTGGAGGCGTCGGTGAGCAGCTGCTGCAGGTCGCGCCCGGGGGTATCGGGCAGCGCGGTGCCCCACACCGCCTCGACCTCGGCGCGGTCGTCGGGATCGTCCAGCCGACGCCCGCCGGGCAGCAGCCCCGCCGCCAGCCCGGCCTCGAGCGCCCCGCGGGCCCCGGCACGGCGGGCCACGCCCGCGACCTTGCCACCGACGGCTTCGGCGAGGTGCGCGCCGGCGCTCAGTGCCAGCGGACCGGCCCGTTCACCGACCAGGACCACGGGTGCGTCGGCGTCGCGCAGCGCGGCCGGCACCGGGTCGTGCTCGCCGGCCGTGGCCAGCCGCCGGACCAGGTCGGTCAGCGCCGCCGCCTCCTGCCCGGGGTCGGTGGGCACCCACCGCCAGGCCAGCGACGCCAGGCTGCCCAGCGCCGGACCGACCACCACGATGCGGGCGGTGTGGTTGCGCCAGGCCTTGCGCAGCCGCAGGTGGAGGATGGGGACCTCCTCCTCGGGGTCGAGGCCGGCGACCACGATGACCGGGGCGGCCTCCACCTCGGCGTAGGTGGCGGTGTCGTTGGTGATCAGGGCGGCGGCTTCGTCGCGCTCGGTGTCGGGCGCGAAACGCGTGCGGTGGTCGAGGTCGTCGCCGCCGAGCACCGTGCGGGCGTACTTGGCGACGAGGTAGGCGTCCTCGTCAGCGAGCCGGGAGCCGGTCAGCACCGCCACCCGGCCCTCACCGGTCTCGCGGGCCTCGGTGATCGCCGCCACGGCCCTGAGCAGCGCCTCGGACCAGGCGGCGGGCCGCAGCTCCCCCTGCTCGTCACGTAGCAACGGGGTGGTCACCCGGGTGGGGGCGGTGAGGTGGGTGAACCCGAACCGCCCCTTGTCGCAGTTCCAGGCCTCGTTGACGGCCATGTTGGTGCGGGCGAGCTGGCGCTGGATGTCGCCGCGCCGCGACTGCACGGTCAGGTTGCAGCCCGCCGAGCAGTGGTCGCAGACGCTGGGCGTGGTGACCACGTCGAAGGGCCGGGCCTTGAAGCGGTAGGAGGTCGAGGTCAGCGCCCCCACCGGGCAGATCTGGATCACGTTGCCCGAGAAGTAGCTCTCGTAGGGTTCGTCCTCGTAGATCGCCACCTGCTCGAGCGCGCCTCGCTCGAACAGCTCGATGAACGGGTCGCCCGAGATCTGCTCGGAGAAGCGGGTGCAACGCGCACACAGCACGCAGCGCTCGCGATCGAGCAGGATCTGGGGGCTGACCGCCACCGGCTTGTCGAAGCGGCGCTTCTGGTCGATGAAGCGCGAGAAGTTCGCCCCGTGCTTGAGCGCCTGGTCCTGCAGTGGACACTCCCCGCCCTTGTCGCACATCGGACAGTCCAGCGGGTGGTTGACGAGCAGGAACTCGAGCGTTCCCTCCTGGGCCTTGCGGGCCATGTCGGAGGTCAGGTGGGTGCGTACGACCATGCCGTCGTTGACCGGGGTCGTGCACGACATCATCGGCTTGGGCGCCCCCTCGACCTGAACGACGCACTGCCGGCAGGCGCCGACGGGGTCGAGCAGGGGGTGGTCGCAGAAGCGCGGGACGATCGTGCCCAACGCCTCGGCCGCGCGGATGACCAGCGTGCCCTTGGGCACGGTGATCTCCTCGCCGTCGATGGTCAGCGTGACGGTGTCCACGGGTAGCTCCGGAGCGCTCACGACGGCCCCGCCGCCGCCGGGAAGGCGGTGAACTCCACCGTCGGCGCGTCCGGCGCCGGCGGGTAGAGACCAAACGGGCAGCGCCGCTCACGGATGTAGGTCTCGTACTCGTCGCGGAAGTACTTCAGGCTCGAGACGATCGGGGAGGTCATGCCGTCACCGAGCGCGCAGAAGCTACGCCCGAAGATGTTGTCGCAGACGTCCTCGAGCAGCTCGAGGTCCTCCATACGCCCCCCACCGGTCACGATCCGGCGCAGCACCTGCGACAGCCAGTAGCCGCCCTCCCGGCACGGGGTGCACTTGCCGCACGACTCGTGCTCGTAGAACTCGGTGAAGCGAAGCACGGTGTCGACCACCGAGGTCTGCGTCGAGTAGATCATCAGCGCGCCCGTGCCCAGCAGCGAGCCCTCAGCGGCGATGTCCTCGAAGGTGTAGGGGGTATCGGCGGCCGAGGCCGGCAGCATCGGGGTGGAGGAGCCCCCGGGGCAGAAGAACCTCAACTCGCGGCCGTCCTTCATCCCCCCGGCAAGCTCGATCATGTCGGCCACGGTGGTACCCAGCGCCACCTCGTAGTTTCCCGGCCGCTCGACCTCACCCGAGATGCACATCAGCTTGGGACCGGGCGACTTGTCGGTGCCCCACTGCCGCCACCAGTCCACCCCGTGGCGCAGGATGAAGGGCACGGCCGCGATCGACTCGACGTTGTTGACCGTGGTGGGGCAGCCGAACAGCCCGTGCGCAGCCGGGAACGGCGGGCGCAGCCGGGGCTGGCCGCGCCTGCCTTCCAGCGAGTCCAGCAGCGCGGTCTCCTCCCCACAGATGTAGGCACCCGCCGCCCGGTGCAGGGTGAGGTCGAAGCGCCGGCCCGAGCCCATCACGTCCGCTCCGAGGTAGCCCTTGGCGTACGCCTGGCGGATCGCGGCGGCCAGCTGCCGGCCGGCGTGCGCGAACTCCCCGCGCAGGTAGATGTAGCCCTGCTCGGAGTTGAGCGCGAGCCCACCGACGATCATGCCCTCGATGAGCTGGTGCGGATCCAACTCCATCAGGGGCCGGTCCTTGAAGGTGCCCGGTTCCCCCTCGTCGGCGTTGCAGACGATGTAGATGGGCTTACCGGTCCCCTGGGCCACGAACGACCACTTCAGGCCGGTGGGGAACCCGGCCCCGCCTCGGCCCCGCAGCCCGGAGTCCTTGACGGCCTGGACGATCTCAGCGGGCTCCATACCCAGCGCGATGCGCAGTCCCTCATAGCCATCGTGCTGCTCGTAGACCTCGAGGTCAGCCACGCCGTCGATGTCGTAGCGGTAGGACATCGCGGTGACCTGGCCGGTGGTTCCCATGCGCTAGGCCTCCTCGGTCGCATCGTCGGGGTCGGACGAGGGCACCACCGGCGGCTGGTCGGCCGCCGGGAGCACCGCGTCCGGTGTGGCGGCGTCGTCGCCGGTCACCTGCTGGGCGAGCTCCTGGGCGGTGTCGGTGCCCGTGGCGGCGAGCTCCTCGACCACCTCCTGTTCCTGCGGCGCGGGTGGGGAGCCAGGTGGCGTGTCGAACGCCGCGCGGAACGCCGCCCCACCGTGACCGCTGGGGTCGCCACCGGGGTGGGTGACGGGCAGGTCGGTCTCGCCAGTGCGGTAGGCCGGGGGTACCGCGGCCGCCGCCTGCAGCCGGGCGGCTTCGACCAGCTGGTCGTGGACCCCGTCGTCGATGCCGGAGAACTCGCGCTCCACGGCGGTGAACGTCGCGGGAACGTGGCCCGAGCGGTTGGAGGCGGGTGGCTCACCGGCCTTGGCGGCGTTCAGCAGCCCCATGGCCTCGTCATGGGTCACCGGGCCGTACATCTCGTAGTTGATCTGCACGACCGGCGCGGCGTCGCAGATGCCGAGGCACTCGGCGTGCTCGACCATGACCCCGGCGCCGTCGGGGTCGACGTGCCGCCCCCCGCAGGCCTCGACGTAGGCCTCGTAGATCGCCTGAGCACCGGCGATCTTGCAGGTCGGGTTGGTGCACACGCTCAGCAGGTAGTTGCCGACCGGTTCGCGCTTGTACATGGTGTAGAAGGTGGCGACCGCGCCGACCTCGGCCCGGGTCAGCCCGAGGACCTCGGCGGCCAGCGCCATGCCCTCGTCGCTGACATAGCCGTCGACGGACTGCACCAGGTGCAGGATCGGCAGCAGTGCCGCGCGCGCCACCGGGTAGCGCAGCGCGAGCGCCTGTGCCTCCTCACGCGTGGTCTCGGTGATGGCCATGGTGGTGGCTCTCCTCACGTCTCAGCGGTCGACGTCACCCATGACCGGGTCGAGGGAGGCGACGACCACGACCACGTCGGCCACCCCCTGACCACGGGCCATGACGTCGGCCGCCTGCAGGTTGACGAAGGACGGGGCGCGCACGTGGACCCGGTAGGGCTTGTTGGTCCCGATCGAGGTCACCGCGTATCCCAGCTCCCCGCGCGGGGACTCGACCGGCACGTAGACCTGTCCGGGGGGGACGGTGAAACCCTGGGTCACCAGCTTGAAGTGATTGATCAACGCCTCCATGGACTCACCCATGATGTGGCGGATGTAGTCCGGATCGTTGCCGATGCCGTCCGCGCCGAGCGACTGCTGCGAAGGCCAGGCGATGCGCTTGTCGTCGACCATGACTGGCCCACCGGGCAGTACCTCGAGCGCCTGGCGGATGATGTGCATCGACTGGCGCATCTCCTCGAGGCGGATCAGGAAGCGGGCGAAGGAGTCGCCTTCGGTGCGGGTGGGCACGTCGAACTCGTAGCGCTCGTAGCCCGAGTAGGGCTGGGCCTTGCGCAGGTCCCATGGCACCCCGGCCGCCCGCAGCACCGGCCCGGTGACCCCCAGCCGCAGGCAGGTGTCGGCATCGATCCGCCCGACGTTCTTGAGTCGTGCGTGCCAGATGGGGTTCTCGACCAGCAGGTCCTCATAGTCACGCATGCGTTCGGCGAGCAGATCCACCAGCGCGGCACTGCGCTCGAGGAAGTCGTCGGTGACGTCCTGGGCGAGCCCCCCGGGCCGGATGTAGGCGTGGTTCATGCGCAGCCCGGACTGGGCCTCGAACAGGTCGAGGATGTGCTCGCGCTCGCGGAAACCGAACTCCATGACGGTGGTCGAGCCCAGCTCCATCCCCCCGGTCGCCAGCCACACCAGGTGGCTGGCGATGCGGTTGAACTCCAGCAGGATGACGCGGACCACCTCGGCGCGTTCGGGGACCCGTACTCCCAGCAGCTTCTCGGTCGCAAGGCAGAAGGCGGCCTCGTTGTAGAACGGCGAGAGGTAGTCCATGCGGGTCACGAAGGTGGTGCCCTGCACCCAGGTGCGCACCTCGGTGTTCTTCTCGATGCCGGTGTGCAGGTAGCCCACGATCGGGGTGAGCCGGGTGACGGTCTCGCCGTCGAGGTCGAGCACCAGGCGCAACACCCCGTGGGTCGAGGGGTGCTGGGGGCCCATGTTGACCGTGATGTGGTCATCGCTGACCGCGTCGACGACCGATTCCCAGTCCGCCCCCTCGACGTAGATGTCGTCATCGAGGTCGGCGGCAGTGGCCGGCGGGGTGGCCGAGGGGGTGGCGGTGGGGTCGATCGCCATCAGTCGATCACCTCGCGCAGGTCGCGCTCGTTGGGCGGCGGGATGAACTTGTCGTTCTTGTAGGGGATGTCGATGCCACCGAGGGGGTAGTCCTTGCGGTGGGGGTGGCCGATCCAGTCGTCGGGCATCAGGATCCGCGTGAGGTCGGGGTGCCCCTCGAACTCGACCCCGAAGAAGTCGTAGACCTCCCGCTCGTGGAAATCGGCCGTCGGGTAGATCTCGGTCACCGAGGGCAGCCGCGGGGCGGTGTCAACGGTCCCCACCGAGATCCGGAAGTGGTGGTTGCGCGACACCGAGCGCAAGACGTAGAGCACCTCGATGACGCCGTGCTCGCGCGACACGCGGTACTCGGGCCAACCGGTGGTCGAGGTCTGCCGCGCGATGACGTGCTCGCCGGCGGGCCAGTGCACTCCCGACAGGTCGGAGAGCAGTTCGCAGCTGAGCTCATCGTCATCGCGGCAGAAGGTGACCATCTCGACCAGGTCGTCGGGCTCGACGTGCAAGGTCAACTCACCGAACGCCTGCTGGACGCGGACCTCGGGGAAGCGTTCGGTGACGCGCTGGGCGATGGCGTCGAGGGTGAGCGACGAGCGGCCCGACACGCCGGTGGAGGCCGTGGGGACCAGGGACCCAACGCGCGGCGCGGTGCTACGAGCGGGGGTCGCTTCGCTCACGCCCGCGCCCCCTGCTCGGCGAAGGTCTCGTGCTTGATCTTCTCGTGCAGCTTGAGGATGCCGTCGAGCAGCATCTCGGGCCGCGGTGGGCAGCCAGGCACGTACATGTCGACGGGGACCACGTGGTCCACACCCTGCACCAGGGCGTAGTTGTTGAACATGCCGCCCGAGGTCGCGCACACCCCCATCGACAGCACCCACTTGGGATCCGACATCTGGTCGTAGATGCGGCGCAGCACCGGGGCCATCTTGTTGGACACGCGCCCGGCGACGATCATGAGGTCGGCCTGCCGCGGCGAAGCGCGGAAGACCTCCATGCCGAAGCGGGCCATGTCATGACGCGGCCCGCCGCTGGCCATCATCTCGATCGCGCAGCACGCCAGCCCGAAGGTCGCCGGCCACAGCGAGTTGGCACGGGTGTAGTTGACGATCCGCTCGACGTTGGTGAGCAGGATCCCCGACGGCAGTTTCTCCTCTAGTCCCACTCGAGCCCTCCTCGGCCGAACTCGTACACGAACGCGACCCCGAGGATCGCCACGAAGACGCCCATCTGGGCCAGACCGAACCACCCGAAGGACCGGAACACCACCGCCCACGGGTAGAGGAACACGGTCTCGATGTCGAAGATGAGGAACAGCATCGCCACGAGGTAGAACCGGATCGGGAAGCGGGTCGTGCGGATCTCGGCCAGCGGCTCGTTGCCGCACTCGTAGGCGCTGAGCTTGGTCGGGTTGGGTACCCGTGGGCCGACCAGGCTGCTGACCACCAGCGACCCGGCGGCGAACGCGGTCGCCACGACGGCCAGGATCAGGACCGGTAGGTACTCCTCGAACACGGCGAACCTCGGGGTCGTGGTCGTGGGGGTGGGTCGCCGCAGCGGCGGTTGGGGGCGACTGCGGACCACCGGCCCCCAGCGTAGGCGACCGCCCGGCGGGGCTCCGACGCCGCCTCGGCCGGGGCGGTCAGGCGGCCGGGGCCACGCGCTGCAGGGTGTTGATGATCACGTCCTTGGTGTCGGCGGGTCGGGCGTCGGTGAGGTGAGCCATGAGCTTGAACACCAACTCCATCAGCGGGCGGTAGGGCATTCCGTACTCGACGCACAGTCGGAGCACGGTCGGCTGGCCCATCAACTCGGCGAACACCTTGCCCAGCGTGTAGTACCCGCCCCAGCGGCGGCGAAGCTCCCGATCGTAGGTGTCGAGCACCGCGGTGCGCTTGACGGCCAGTGCCTGGTCCACCACCTCGGCGGCCAGCCGCCCAGCCTCCATCGCGTACGAGATGCCCTCGCCGTTGAAGGGGTTGACCATCCCAGCGCTGTCACCCACCAACAGCACGCCCCGCTGGTGCAGCGGCGTGCGGTTGAAGCCCATGGGGATGGGGCCGGTCTTGATGCGGCCGACCTGGTTGTCGGGGGTGGTCTCCCACTGCTCGGCCATCCCTCCGGCCCACGACTCGAGGAGGCGACGATAGCTGACCGCCCGGAACTCCCGCGAGGTCGACAGCAGTCCGAGCCCGACGTTGAGCAGGCCGTTGTCGAGCGGGAACACCCAGCCGTAACCCGACAAGAGGTTGCCCTCAGCATCCGCGAGGTCGAGGAATGAGCTGATCCATTCGTCGTCTGAGCGTGACGAGCGGAAGTAGGCACGGGCGCCGACCGCCATCGGGCGGTCTTCGCGGCGGGAGACACCCAGCGCACGTGCGATGGTGCCGCTCGGGCCGTCCGCTGCGATCACCACCGGGGCAAGCATCTGACCGGTCGCCCCATCCTCGTCGCGCCAGGTGATGCCGTTGACGCGGCTGCGGGCCGGATCCCGCCACGTCACGCCGGTGACCGTCACGCCCTCGTGCAGGTGGGCACCGTTGCGTTGGGCGGCTCGGGCGATGGCCTCGTCGAAAACCGCCCGGGTCGCGGTCGCACCCCACGATGGCCAGTCGTCGAGTTCGGGCCACGGCAACTCCATGACGGTGCGCCCCCCGTGGATGCGCAGCCCGCGCTGGGTCGCCCACCCGTCGGTGCGCCCGTGGGCCTCGTCGGTGAGTCCGAGGTCGAGCAGTTCGCGTACGACCCGCGGCGTGAGGCCGTCACCACACACCTTGTCGCGCGGGAAGCGGTCCTTGTCGAGCAGGACGACCTCGTGTCCCAGACCGGCGAGGTGCGCGGCGGTGGCGGCGCCACCCGGTCCGGCGCCGACAACGACGACGTCAGCGTTCTCACGGGGAGTCGACATTCGTGCACCTCGACAGGGCGATCCGGGTGCGATCTTCCGGACAGCGGCGCTCGCTGCGCCCGGGGTTCGGCGCCGGCGGGGCGGTGTCCGGCCCTGCCCCCGAGATCGTGCAGTTCTTCACGAGGGTCGGGGAGTGTAGCCACTCAGGACCGCACCCCCCGGTGCACCGCCACGATGCCCCCGGCGAGGTCCTTGACCTGAACCCGGTGGTAACCGGCCGCTTCGAGCCAGTCCGCGATCGCGCGCCGGTCGGGCCATGCCAGAATCGAGTCGGCGAGGTAGCGGTAGGCGATCGGCGAGGACGACACCACCCGCGCAACCTGCGGCAGGAGTCCCACCAGGTAACGGCGGTACACCCGACGCCACGGCGCCCAGACCGGGTTGGCGAACTCGCACACCACGAGGCGGCCGTCGGGCCGGGTGACCCGGGCGAACTCTCGAATGGCGAGTTCGGGATCGGGCACGTTGCGCAGCCCGAAGGAGATCGTGACGGCATCGAACACCGCGTCAGGGAAGGGCAGACTCTGTGCGTCGGCGTTGACCCAAGCCGTGCGTTTCGGCGCGCGCCTGGCGCCCTCGGCCAGCATCGCGAAGGACAGATCGAGTGCCGTGACATGCCGGGCACCGCCGGCAACCAGTTCTGCCGCGACGTTGCCCGGCCCGGACGCCACATCCAGCGCGTCGGCACCAACCGGCTGCGCCGCGCGAGCGGTCACCCGCCGCCAGTGCGCGTCCTGCCCGAGGGAAAGCGCCGCGTTGGCGAGGTCGTAGCGCGGCGCGACTCGATCGAACATCGCCTGCACCAGCGCAGCGTCCTTGCCGTCGCGACCAGCGGCTGGGAGCGTCGGCTCCGCCCGCCGGCCCCTGCATGCCTCGGCCACTTCGATGCTCCTATCGGCCGCTGGTCGCTCAACATCCGGGGCCTTTGTGCCGACAGGATGGGTGAGGGGCCTCGGTAGAATAGCTCTGAGCCCCGGATCGTCCGTTCCGAGGGAGGCAGTTCCCGTGCCATTCGTCCACTGCGAAGACTGCGCGCACCACGTCGTCGTCGATCCCAGCGGAGTCTGCCCCGAGGGGCACCGTACCGGGGTGGTCACGGCGCGCACGGAACTCGGCGCAGACCCGGTCCGCAGCGACGACAACCCCACCACCCCACCCCCGGCACCCCGCCGCGACAACCCCACC
>SLLJ01000438.1 GCA_007134165.1 Nitriliruptoraceae bacterium
AACAGCAGGCCGACCAGCGCCAGGCCGATCAGCGCCCCCACCACGCCCGGTCGTCCGGCGTTCAGCCCGGCGATGGCGGACAGCGGCACGGCCAGCACGGCAAGGGTGACCCCCGCGCCACGTGCCAGACGCCGCTCGTCGCGGCCGGTCGCCTCACTGCGCACGCGCCACACCTTCCGGCGACCGACGGGGCTCGGCAAGCTGCGCATACCCCTCCATCCGGCTGCTGCGCAGCCAGACGAGATAGATGCCGGCGGCGTTGCCCACCAGCGCACCGACGATCAGCAGCCATGGTCCGGTCCCCAGCCAGCGATCGACCAACCATCCGAGCGCCGCCCAGGTGAGCACGGCGGACATCAACTCCACGCCCATGATCGAGGCCTGATCGAGGCCGATCCAGGCGCTGCGCCGGAGCTCCGACGATGCCGTGGCCCGCACCGGCGCTGAGGCACCGGAGGCGGCAGGCTCGACGACGTTCGTGGGCACCAGCACCTCGGTCGGGCTCGTGGGCAGGCGGGATGACGCGGGGGCTCGGGCAGCCCCGAAGTCAGCGACGTCGGGACCGCTTGCGCCGAATCGCACGCTAGCAAGCACGACGAACCAGCACCAAGGTGAGGCCCGAGGGCGGACCGGAGCCGGGACTGGTGAGCCGGTCAGCCGGTGTGACGGCGCGGCGTGCGCTCCGCCTCGACCGCGGCGGCCGGCGGCGGCGTGCGGGTGCCGAGCACCGTGGCCACGACCCCGAGGACCACCCCGACGAGGAGCCAGGGCAGCAGGCGGGACCAGGGGAGGTAGGCCGGCCCGACCGAGGTCGCGGCCAGCAGCGCCGACCAGTACCACAGGACCAGCACCGCCCGCCGATGGGAGTGCCCGAAGGCCAGCAGCAGATGGTGCAAGTGCTCCTTGTCCGCCACCGACACCGGCTGGCCGCGGACGGTTCGCCGCGTGATCGCCAGGGCGGTGTCCAAGAACGGGATGGCAAGTACCAGCGCGGGGACCAGCAGCGGCACGGTTCCGAAGAAGTCGGCGTCGGTCGGCGCGGCCGAGCGTCCGACGTGGGCGATCCCGGCGGCCCCGAGCAGCAACCCCAGCAACATCGCACCGGTGTCGCCCATGAAGATGCGCGCCGGGTGCCAGTTGTGGACGAGGAAGCCCACCGCAGCCCCGAGCACCAGCGCGACCGCAAGAGTGGCGGCGTTGGGTTCGGCGTCGACCAGGCCCACTGCCTGGTCCCGGTGCACGAAGGCGAAGAACGCCAACCCGGCGATGGCGACCACTCCGGCCGCCAGACCATCGAGCCCGTCGATGAGGTTGACCGCGTTGATCATGGCCACCAGGGCCAGGATGGTCAGCACCAGGCCCAGGTCCGGCGACAGCGAGATGATGTCGAGGCCCGGCAGCCAGAAATACACCAGCTGGATACCGAACACGGCCACCCCGAGTGCCGCCACGATCTGGCCGGCCAGCTTGACGGTCGGCGGCAAGCCCACCAGGTCGTCGGCGAGCCCGACCAACACGATCACGACCACTCCGACCAGCAGGGCCAGCGGCTCGGAGGTGCTCGCGAACAGCGAGACGAACCCACCCATCCACCAGGCCACGCCGAGCCCAGCCAGCACCCCGATCAGCATCGCCAGCCCACCGAGGGTCGGCACCGGGTCACGGTGCACCTTGCGCGGGTCAGCCGGGACGTCGATGGCCCCGAGCCGGCGCGCCAGCCTGGCCACCAGTGGCGTGCTCGCCGCGGTCACGACCGCAGCGGTCAGCGCCACCGCCAGGTTGGCCAGCACCTCAGGCGTCTGACGGATCGGGGTAGGCGGGGAAGCGGGCGACCAGCGACTCGACCTCGCCGCGCACCGCCGACCGATCGTCGTCGGAGCCGGTCAGCGCCCGGTCGACGAGCCCGGCGACGTAGCTGAGCTCGTCGGGTCCCATCCCCTGGGTCGCCACACACGAGGCGCCGGCGCGGATCCCCGAGGCGATTGCCGGAGGGTTGGTGTCGAAGGGGATCGCGTTCTTGTTGAGCACGATGCCCGCGGCGTCGCAGCGGGCCTCGGCCTCGGCGCCGGTCAGGCCCTTGCCGGTCACGTCCGCCAGCAGCAGATGGGTGTCGGTGCCCCCCGAGGTGATTCGGTAGCCACGGTCGGCCAGCCCGTCGGCCAGCGCCCGCACGTCGTCGAGGATGCGCTGCGCGTAGACCTTGAACGCAGGATCCATCGCCTCCTTGAGCGCCACGGCCTTGGCCGCGATGACGTGCTCGAGCGGGCCACCCTGGGTGCCGGGGAACACCGCCTTGTCGATCGCCTTGGCCCACCGCTCGTTGGCCAGCACGATCGCCCCGCGGGGCCCGCGCAGCGTCTTGTGGGTCGTGAACGTGATCAGGTCGCAGTAGGGCACGGGGCTGGGGTGTACCCCGCCGGCCACCAACCCGATGAAGTGCGCCGCGTCGCACAGCAGGGCGGCCTCGACCTCATCGGCGATCGCGCGGAAGGCCTCGAAGTCGAGCTGGCGCGGGTAGGCGGACCAGCCGGCGATGATCAGCTTGGGCCGGTGCTGGAGCGCGAGCTCGCGCACCTGGTCCATGTCGATCACCTCGGTGTCCTGGCGCACGCCATAGGACACGACGTCGAACCATTTGCCCGAGAAGTTGACCGGCATGCCGTGGGTCAGGTGTCCCCCGTGGGGTAGCGACATCGCCAGCACCTTCTCGCCCGGCCGGACCGTGGCGTAGTAGGCCGCGATGTTGGCGCTGGCGCCCGAGTGGGGCTGCACGTTGGCGTGATCCGCGCCGAACAGCGCCTTGGCACGGTCGATCGCGAGCTGCTCGAGCGGGTCGATCGCCTCCTCGCAGCCGCCGTAGTAGCGCCGGCCGGGGTAGCCCTCGGCGTACTTGTTGGTCAGCACCGACCCCTGTGCGGCCAGCACCGCCGGCGAGGCGAAGTTCTCGCTGGCGATCAGCTGCAGACCGGAGCGCTGCCGGTCGAGCTCGCGCAGGACGTAGCCGGCAACCTCGGGGTCGGTGTCCTGCAGCGCCGTGAAGTCCGGACCCCAGTAGGTGCTTGTGCTCACGCGGTGCTCCGTTCACGGGCCGGATCCCTCGGGACCGGTCAGGGCAGGGCTCGGGCGTCGGCCGGGCCGCCGACGGCGCTGTCAGGCTACCGGCTGCGCCACGCGGTCCCGCGTCGATGAATTCGGCGTACCGAGCCGGCCTGGACGAGCCACCAAGATGCCGGCGTCGCGGAGCCCACGCTGGGTCGCATCGGCGAGCGTCCCCGACCAGTTCGGCCTGTTCGCCGGGCGACGGGGACCACAGGCGTGGTCAGCGACGGCGGTGGAACCCCCATCAGGTTCGGCAGCCGGGCCAGCACGCGGACCTCCGGGCAGGCCGTCACCCGGCCCGTAGAACGCCACGGACCGCTGCATCCCCCTCGGTCGCTGAACGCACGGACGGTGCACGGAGCGCACCAGGCGCCAGCAGTTGAGTCCTCAGCAGACACCTCGAAGCGGACCGTGGGCCGGTTCCGGGAGGCGGCGTACCAAGCCGGCCACGACGAGCCGGCTACTGCTCGGTCGGCGGGGCCTCGGCGGGATCGAGCTCGCCGCGGGCCACGGCCAGCACCGCCTCGGTGTCGAGGCCGCCGTCACGCAACACGTGAGGCTCGCTCCGGGTCAGGTCCACGATGGTCGACAGCACACCACGCTCGCGAGGTCCGTCGTCGAGGTAGACGGCGACCTCGTCGCCGAAGTCCTGCGCCGCCTGCTCGGTGGTGGTGGCCGGATCACCGTCGGGGCGGGCCGCGCCGGTCAGTGCCAGCGGCCCGAGGCCGCGGATCACCGCCAGCGCGACGTCGTCGAGCGGCATGCGCACCGCGACCGTGCCCTGGGACGCTCCGAGGTCCCACTTCAGCGACGGCTCCGCTGCCAGCACGAGCGTCAGCGGCCCGGGCCAGAAGGCGGCCATGAGCTGCTCGGCGGCAGGGGGCATGGCGCTGACCAGTCCGGCCAACTGCTTGGGCGAGCGGACCACCACCGGCAGGGGCACGGTCCGGTCACGTCCGGCGACCTGGCGCAGCCGGTCGGTGCCGTTGATCGAGAACGCGTCGACGGCCAATCCGTAGCGGGTGTCGGTGGGCAGCGCGACGACCTTGCCGCGGCGCAGGGCCGCGACGGCTCGTTCGATGCCGTCGTGCCGGCCCTCGCCGGTGACGTCGACCACCTCGGCCACCCGGTTCTCCTCGCATCACCGGACGGGTGTGCGACCGCCCGGTGCGTCGTCTCCACGCTACCGCCCGGCGGCGCCTGCCCGGTCGGGCCGACGCGCGACCAGCACCCGCTCGGCGCCGGTGAGGTCACCATGCACCTCGACGTCGGTGAGCCCGACCGCCCGTGCGGCGGCCGCCGCCCGTGTCCCGCGGCGCTCATCGATCTCGAGCACGACACGGCCACCCGGCGCCAGCCAGTCGGCGGCCAGCGCCAGCAGCCGGTCGACGACCTCGTGGCCGTCGGGCCCGCCGATGAGCGCTGCCGGCGGGTCGTGGTCGGCGACCTCCGGGGCCCAGGTGCCGCGGTCGGCGGCCGGCAGGTAGGGCGGATTGGCGACCAGGACGTCGAGGTGGCCGCGCAGCGACCCGTCGAGCGGATCGAGCAGGTCACCGTGAACCACCTCGACGCGGTCGGGCGCCAAGGCCCGGGCGTTGTGGCGTGCGAGATCGACCGCCGCCGGATCGAGGTCGGTGGCCAGCACCCGCGCGCCGGGCACCTCGAGGGCCACCGCGCAGGCGATCGCTCCGGTGCCGGTGCATGGCTCGGCCACCAGCGGACCGGCGCCCGACCCGGCGCCGCGCTCGGCAGCCCGCTGCCGGGCGTGCTCGATGGCGACCCCGGCGACGACCTCGGTCTCCGGGCGGGGGATGAACACCCCCGGCCGGCAGGCCACCTCGATGGTTCGGAAGGCGGCGGCGCCCAGCACCAGCTGCAGCGGCTCGCGCGCCTCACGGCGTGCCACCAACGCCGTGAGCCGGTCGGCCTGCGGGCCCGTGGTCAGCACCGGGAGCGCACCTGCCCCTGACGCCGGCCGCGGACCGGAGGCGCCGGCCGCGTCGGCGAGGACGTGCTCGATGAGCCAGCGGGCGTCGACGCCGGGTGAGGGCACGCCGGCCGCCGCCAGCCGGTCCCGGACCGCGGCGAACACCTCCGGGTGGGCCACCTCGACGTCCACGCCACCTCCCATCGGCCCTGGCCTGCCCGTCAGTCCTGCCCGTCCCGCAGTTCGGCGATGCGCAACTCGCGCTCGGCCCCGCGTAGCGCCCCAACAAGCCCTTCGAGCTCCCCGCCCAGGACGCCCTCGAGGTCGTGCAGGCTCAGCCCGATGCGGTGATCGGTGACCCGGCGTTGCGGGAAGTTGTAGGTGCGGATCTTCTCGGAGCGGTCGCCGGTGCCGATCTGCCCGCGGCGGGCGTCCGCGCGCTGCCCGCTCTGGCGCTCCTGCTCGGCCTGCAGCAGCCGTGAGCGCAGGATGCGCATCGCCTTGTCACGGTTCTGGTGCTGGGACTTCTCGTCCTGGCAGGACACGACCAGCCCCGTCGGCAGGTGGGTGAGCCGCACCGCCGAGTCGGTGGTGTTCACGCTCTGGCCGCCGGGACCCGACGAGCGGAACACATCCACGCGCACGTCGCCGGGATCGACGCGCACATCGACCTCCTCCGCGACGGGCAGCACCGCCACCGACGCCGTGGAGGTGTGGATACGGCCCTGCGACTCGGTGGCCGGCACCCGCTGCACCCGGTGCACCCCCGACTCGTGCTTGAGGTGGGCGTAGGCCCCGCGGCCCACCACCTCGAGGACCGCCTCCTTGACCCCGCCGATGCCCTGGGCGGACTCGGACAGCACCCGCGCGCGCCAACCGCGCCGGTCGGCGTAGCGCAGGTACATCTGCTCGAGGTCGCCGGCGAACAGGCCCGCCTCGTCGCCGCCGGCGGCGGCCCGGATCTCGAGGATGACGTCGCGGTCGTCGTTGGGGTCGGCGGGAACGAGCAGCACGACCAACTCGGCCTCGAGTTCCGCCCGGCGCTCGGTCAGCGCCTCGACCTCGGCCAGCATCGAGGTGCGGTCCTCGCCGTCGGACTCCGCGGCCATCTCGCGGGCGGCCTCGAGGTCGTCGCCCAGCGCCCGCCAGGTGCGGTAGGCCGCCACCGTCGGGGCCAGCCCGGCGTGCTGACGGGCGAGCGAGGTCAGCCGGTCGGAGTCGGCCGCCACCTCGGGGTCGGAGAGCTGGGCCTCGAGGTCGCGGAAACGGTCCTCGAGTTGGGCGAGTTGATCGAACACGAAAGGCACCTCGAGACGGTCGGTCGGGCAGCGGCAGCGGGCGGGTGCCCGGCCGCTACGCCCCGTCGGTGCGTTCGCTGGCCTCGACGTCCGAGCCGGGGACCGGCTCCCCGTGGATGCGCGTGGTGGCCTCGGTGAGCTCGACCGGCAGGCCGTCGTCGGCCAGCGTGATCAGGCTGTCGAGCGTGTGGGGCACCCGCCCGGTGCGCGCCTCGGCGGGCACGACCGCTTCGAAGGAGCGGATCGCCACCTCGATCTGGTCCTCGTCAGGCTGCTTGGTGGTGATCAACTGCAGCCACAGCCCGGGCTTCATGATCGCGCGCACGAGCAGGTGGTCGCCCTTGGCCGCCCCCAGCCTGAGGCCTTCGTAGGCCAGGCCGGCGACCACCGGCAGCAGCACGATGCGCAGCACGACGTGATAGATCACCGCGCCCCACCACGCGATGCCCTCGGGCGGGGGCACGAGCAGCCCTCCCACCGTGTAGACCACGATCGCCAGCAGCATCACCAGGATCAGGAAGTTGGTGCCGCAGCGCACGTGCAGGGTCGAGTAGCGGTCGACGTTGGCCGGTTCGAGCACCTCGCCGTGCTCCCAGGCCGCGATCGTCTTGTGCTCCGCCCCGTGATACTGGAACACCCGGCGGATGTCGGAGATGAGCGAGATCGCCCACAGGTAGCCGAGGAAGATGACGATGCGCACCACCGACTCGACGATGTGGAACCACACCCCGTCGCCCATCACGTTGCCGATGAGCGCGTCGAGTCCCTTGGTGCCAGCCGAGGGCAGGAAGATGAACACGCCGATGAACAGCAGCAGCGCGATGGTCAGCGAGGCGCCCACCGCCACGGAGTTGAGCTCCTCCTCGGCCTCCTCCTCGGGCACGGACTTGTCGGCCGAGATGCCCAGCGCCCGCATGCCGATCTTGAGCGAGTCGACCAACGCGTAGCAGCCGCGGATCATCGGCCACTTCAGCCAGGGTCGGCGGGTCGGAGCCGTGGAGGTCGGGTGGCACTCGAGCCAGATGTCACCCTCGGGGCGACGCACCGCGACCGCCCAGCGGTCGGCGCCACGCATCATGACCCCCTCGATGACCGCCTGGCCGCCGTAGTAGTGCGGGGCCATCTCCGCCACGTCACCCGAGAAGTCGGGCACGTGCGGGTCGTTGCGGTCCTGTGGCACGTCCGGTCCTCTGTTGACGGGTCCGTCCCACCTCAGACCCCCAGGCCGGCGAGGGCGGCTGGAGCGACGGGGCGACGTGGACATCCGGAGTCCAAACTGTATCGCGACGTGCCCCGACCGAGTCCCGGCGCGCTGCCGCAACTCCGGCATCCACACGTTTCCTCCGGTCAGAACCGCACCGGTCGATGCTGCGGGGTGCACAACCCTGCAGGTCACGGTCGCGGGCGTGAGGATCCGTGGTGAGCAGCTGCCTGCACTGGACATTGCATGATCTGAAAGCTGATCTTCACGTCATGCAAACACGGTTTCGCTCCGAGGTGGTGCCGCAACTCCTCGCACCGTTGTACCTCGACCACGACATCGCGGCATCCGGCACGACCTTACGAGCATGGCCCCCGAACGCGCCGACCTGCGGGGCGGGGTCAGCGTCGCACCGCACGCGATCCACCCCGTGGGGGCGCCGGAACTCGGCGCGGGTGGGCCCGCGCAGAAGGTTCCACCGCGCTACCCAACGCCGGCGTCGGCGACCACGGTGCGACCGGGGTCATGGTCGCTCAGGTCCTCGGCCGCGGTGAGCAGATTGCCGTCGACCGTGAGCACCCCGCCGGCCATGATCCCGTGCAGCTGAGCGACGAGAAACCGCGCCGCCAGCTCCATCTCGATGGCCAGCGCGCCGAGGCGGTGGGAGCGCAGCCAGCGGGGCTCGGACTCGTGGGGATCGGGGTAGCAGGTGGCCGTGGTGACTACCACACCGGTGTGCGTCCGGTGGCCCGACGCGGCCGCACTCTGCATCAGTCGCCGGGTCAGGGCCGGGTCGGCGAGAGCGGGCCATCCCGGCGGTGCCAGCCGGTCGGTGAAGCCCTCGTCGCGCTCCGCGGCGGTGGCGACCACGAGGTCGCCGGCCTGCACGTGCGGCTGCAGCCCGCCACCGGTCCCGGCCCGCAACAGGTGGGTCACGCCGGCTCGGGCCAGCTCCTCGAAGCAGACCGCGGCACCCCGACCCGGTCCGGGTCCCCGACCACCAACGCCCGCGGCGCGACCTTCGCGACCGGAACCCGGAGGATGGGCAGGAATCTCGGGGCGGCGGGCATCGAACCGGCCTTCGTGTCGGGGAAGAGTCGACCGAACCCTGCGGTCAGGCCGACCCTCGGCGACGGCGCCGCTCGGCGAGGACGTCGAGGTTGGGTTGCAGGGCGAGGTCCAGCATCCACCGTCGGTGGCGGAACGGGGTGAAGCCCAGCGCTCCCAGGAACCGGGTGTTGTGGGTCTCGTGGCGGAGCCGCACGGTGTCGTCGGCGTCGACCACGGCCGGGTCGGTGGGTCCGGGGTGGGCGAGGACCGCCGTGCCCGGGCCCGCCAGCGTCAGCAGCGCGTCGGCGGCGAGCAGCGCCCCGTAGCCACGCCGTCGCTCGGCCGGGAGTACCTGCACGTCGTGGACGATCAGCGCCCGGTCCACGGAGAGTTCGAAGGCCTCGCGCACGTCGTCACGCGTGAGTCCGTCGGGCCCGAACAACTCCTCGAAGTAGGTGGCGGCGTCCGCGCTGTACGCGTCAGCGACCTCGAAGGGGTCCCACCCGAGCAGGCGGTGGCGGTCGGGGTCCAACGCATACAACTCGGCGTGTCCGATCGGGTCGCGCACGGGCAGGTCGAACTCTTCCTGCTCATCGGCACGCAGCACGCTGAGGGTGACGATCCAGCGGTCGAGTTGATCCGCGTCGGGTCCCACCCCGAGCAGGCGCTCGAGGCGGTAGTCCAACGCGAGCGACCCGTCCGAGGTCATGTCAGTCGACGCGGATCGGCGTCCCGTCCGGCGAGATCACCCACCACACGTTGTTGACGCCCTGTCCGGTGGTGTCGCCCGGATCGGTGTCGTTGATCCAGGTGTACAACGGCCAACCGGCGTAGCTGACCTGCACCGATTCGTCGTCACGCACGAGCAGGCCGAGCAGGTCGGCGTCGAGGCCGTCGCCCACCTGCGGGGCGCCTTCCACGAGCAGCGGCGGCCAGTTGTCGGCGCAGCCACCCGTGCAGGCGCTCACGCCGCTGGAGGGCACGTCGTTGTCGAAGATGTAGAGGGTCATGCCCGCGGCGTCCACGAGGACCTCACCAAGGGCGGTGACACCCACCGCGACGGGGGTCTCGGGAGTCTCTGGAAGCTCAGGGGCGACCGGCGGCTGGGTGGGCTCCTCAGCGAGGGCCCGGAACAGGAACGTCGCCATCTGACCACGGGTGACCGGGTCGCCGGGACGGAACGTGCCATCTTCGAACCCGGTGGTGATCCCTGCCGCCGCCACCGCCGAGATCGCCCCCGCGTGCACGAAGTCCGCCGGAACGTCGGGGAAGGTCTCCTCACCCTCCTCGAGGTCCAGCGCCCGGGCGATGAAGGAGGCCATCTGACCACGC
>SLLJ01000304.1 GCA_007134165.1 Nitriliruptoraceae bacterium
CCTCGATCCTGCTCGGCGCGCAGAACGCGCACTGGGCGCCTGAGGGGGCCGCGACCGGCGAGGTCTCGATGGCCATGATCCGTGACGCCGGCGCCCGGCTCGTCGAGCTGGGCCACTCCGAACGGCGCGCCGACTTCTGCGAGACCGACGATCGCGTGGCGCGGAAGGTACGCGCAGCCATCGATGCTGATCTGATCCCCCTCGTATGTGTCGGTGAACCGCAGGACGTGCGGGTTTCGGGGGGCGCCGGCGACTTCGTCGCGGACCAGGTCGCAGCGGCGATCGCGGCGCTCACACCCCTCGAGGCCGAACGGGTGCTGCTGGCCTACGAACCCATCTGGGCGATCGGTGAGCACGGACGTGCGGCCACCCTTGGCGAGGTGGCCCCGGTGATCTCGGCCATCCGCGACGTCGCGGCATCCATGACCTCGTCGGGAAGGGTGGCCGGCGTGCTCTACGGCGGCAGCGTCCATGCCGACAACATCACCGAGTTGGTCACCGCGCCCGGCGTCGACGGCGTCTTCGTCGGTCGGGCGGCGTGGGACGCTGCGGGGATGGGGCGGCTCGTCGAGCTCGCCGGTCGCGCCCGCGGCTTGCGCGGGCGTTCGGGTGTCTGATCGCCCGAGTGAACAAGATGAAGAAAAGGCTTGCGGCAATAACAATGGCCATGCTAATGTAACGGAAGTAGTGAGGGAGCCCTGGCGGGGCGGAGCACTACGACGGCGGGTAGCACGCAGCGATGCGTGAGGGAGGTTGGCGGGTGACGACATCGAACCTTGAACGAACCTCGACGATCCGGCGGGTTGGAGTACCCGTGGGGATCGTGCTCGTGCTCGTGGCCGCGATGATCTGGGATACGACCTTCCTGGACCCCGACGCGGCTACCGCGGCCGGCACGGCCGACTTCTCTCCCGAGGAGTTCGCGGTCGCCATGTTCCCGCAGCTCACCGAGCTGTACGTGGAGACGGCGGTCGACGTGGCCGACGTCGGCGCAGCGTTGCGGGAAGATCCTGAGATTGCCGCCGAGCAGTTGGGAGTCGACCTCGGCAGCGGGCGGTTCGGGTTCTCGTTGGAAGCCCAGGGCGAGGCCGTCGAGGTCGATGACGACTTCATCACGATCGCGGTCGAGGAGGATCCCGCGCTCGTCGTGCGGGTCCCGCTGACGACGGCCATCAACGGCTCGCCGATCCGGGATGCCTCCGGAACGATCGCCTTCGGCGACTTCCGCGACCAGACCGAGTATCAGGAGGTCGCCAACCAGTTCCGCCAGATCATGCTCAGAGACGTGATCGAACCCCTCGACCTCGGTGCGATCGAAGGCCAGCAGGTGCGGGTCGTCGGCGCGTGGTTGCAGGGTGGGCCGCCCGACACCTTCCTGATCCAGCCGGTCCTGATCGAGGTGGAGCTGTGAGCGCGCTGCCGGTCGACAAGGGTGTCGCTGAGGCCAACGGTGTCGTCCTGCGTGCCATCGGCGTCGAGAAGTCCTACGGCGCCGTCCGAGCGCTCAAGGGGGTGGACTTCGAGATCCGCCGCGGGAAGGTCACGGTGCTGTTCGGTGAGAACGGCGCGGGCAAGTCGACGCTCATGAAGATCCTGGCGGGGATCGAACGAGCCTCCGCCGGTCGCCTCGAGCTCGATGGTGAACTGTACGACCCCGAGTCGACCACCGACGCGGTCTCGCGCGGTATCTCGATCATCCACCAGGAGCTCAACCTGTGCACCAACCTCAGCGTTCGGGACAACATCTTCGTCGGACGTGAGATTCGGCGGCGCGGTGGTGCGATCGACTATCCCGCGGAGAACGAGATCGCCCGCCGGGTGATGACGCAGCTCGAGGAGGACATCGACCCGGACACCAAGGTGGCCGATCTCCGCTTGGGGCAGCAGCAACTGGTCGAGATCGCACGGGCCCTGTCGATGGACACCCGGATCCTGATCATGGACGAGCCGACGTCGGCGCTCAGTGCGACCGAGGCAGAGGTCCTGTTCCGGGTGATCCGCGAGCTCACGGACCGTGGGGTCGCGATCGTCTACATCTCGCACCATCTCGAGGAGGCGATCGCGATCGCCGACCACGCCGTGGTGCTGCGCGACGGGGATGTGGTGGCTGTCAAGCCGGCCGCAGACATCGACTTCAACTGGGTGGTGACCCAGATGGTCGGCTCCGAGCAGGCGGCCGAGTACGCCCGGGAAGGCATCGGCGTCGGGGACCGGGTCCTGTCCATCCAGGACCTGGAGGTTCCGGTCGGTGACGGATCGGGACGACGCGTGGTCGACCGGTTCTCCGTCGATGTCCACGCTGGCGAAGTGGTCTGCCTCTACGGGTTGATGGGTGCGGGACGCACCGAACTGCTCGAGACCATCGCCGGTCGTGGTGAGGTCGTGGGCGGCAGGATCCTGCTCGGGGACGTGGACATCACTCACCTGTCGATCCCGCAGCGTCTGAAGCTCGGGGTCGGGCTCGTGCCCGAGGACCGGCAGCAGGATGGCCTCGTACCGGTGCTGTCGATCGGTTCGAACCTGTCGCTGTCGAGCCTGCTGGCCCTGCTGCGACGCCGGCTGATCTCGCGTCCACGCGAGCGCGACGAGATCGAGTCGGAGATCGAGGACCTCGGCATCAAGACCAGCGGTCGCGAGATGCCCATCTCGTCGCTCAGCGGCGGCAACCAGCAGAAGGTCGTCATCGGCAAGGTGCTGATGACCCGGCCCAAGGTGCTGCTGCTCGACGAGCCGAGTCGAGGCATCGACGTCGGCGCCAAGGCCGAGATCTTCAACCTGATCTTCCGCAAGGCGGCGGAAGGCTACGCGGTCCTGTACGCGACCTCGGAGGTCTCCGAGGCGCTGGCCGCGTCCCACCGCCTGATCGTCATGTCGAAGGGCCGGTTCGTCACCGAGTTCGACGCGGCCACGACCACCAGAGAGGACGTCATGCGAGCTTCGGGAGAGTCGCTGACCGCTGCAGCACCAGGAGGGAACTCGTGACCGCGACCACTGTCGATCAGGCCACGGCGATCAACGACAACCGACGCCGACGCCTCAACCAGGTGCTCGTCGAGGGACGTGCGTTGATCGCGTTGGCGATCATCATCGTCATCTTCGCGTCGTTGAGCCCCAACTTCCTGGCGCCGGAGAACCTGATCATCATGACGCGGCAGGTGGCCTTCAACGCCATCGTGGCCACCGGCATGCTGCTCACGATCCTCCACGGTGGTATCGATCTGTCGGTTGGATCGACGCTCGGGCTGACCGGTGTGATCGCCGGCACCCTGCTCGAAGGTTGGCAGGTCCCGCTCACCCAGTTGACGGCGTTCCCGAGCGTCTGGGTCGTGATCGTCGCGGCGCTCTCGATCGCTGCACTGGTCGGGTGGATCAACGGCGTGGCGATCGCACGGCTCAACGTCGCACCGTTCATCGCGACGCTCGGGATGCTCTTCATGGCCCGAGGCATGGCCTTGGTCATCAGTGATGGACGCACCTTCACCCAACTGCGCGGCAGCCCGGAACTCGGCAACACGGGGTTCCTGACCGTCGCCGGTGGTCGTCTGCTGAATATCCCGATCCCCGTCTACGTCATGATCGCGGTCGCGATCGCGGTCTCGATCCTGCTCAACCGCACCCCCTACGGACGCTGGTTGTACGCGATCGGCGGCAACGCCCGCGCCGCCGAGTTGTCGGGTGTCCCCACCAAGAAGGTCATCATCCGGGCGTACGTGCTCTCCGGGATCTGTGCCGGGTTGGTCGGACTGCTGTTGACCGCCGACCTGGTCGCAGCGACCCCACGCGCCGGACAGCTCTACGAGCTCAACGCGATCGCCGCCGTGGTGATCGGAGGTGCCGCCCTGTCCGGCGGACGAGGCACGGTGCGAGGCACCTTGATCGGTGCCTTCGTCATCGGCTTCCTCGTGACGGGACTTGTGCTCGTGGGCGTGTCGGTGTTCTGGCAGCAGGTCATCACCGGTGCCGTGATCGTGCTCGCCGTGGCACTCGACCAGGCGCAGCAGCGCTTCGTCGGCCGAGAGCGCACCGCACGCAGCGCCAAGGAACCACCCGACCGGCGCGGTGACGGACCCCAGGACGACAAGGAGGTGGCGACGACGGCTTCCTAGACGCAGCGCGGGTCGTCGTCCCACCACGACCTCGACCAGCCGAGATTCGGACGTACTGAGTGACCGAGAGACCAAGAAAGGACCTACTCGATGAGGTTCCCCAAGAAAGCAACCGCGCTGCTGATGGCGCTCATGTTGGTCGTGGCGGCGTGCGGCACCGATGACGCCACCGATGAACCGGCCGCCGACGACACCGAGGCAGCGGACGACGCAGCCGCGGACGACGCAGCCGAGGATGAGGCAGCCGAGGATGAGGCGGCCGAGGATGAGGCGGAGGGCGATGACGCGGCGCCTGCGGGCGACCACGAACCAGGCCTCGTCTACATCATCACCGTCGACCCCTCCAACCCCTACTGGGCCACACAGGCCTCGGTCGCCGAGGAAGAGCTGCAGGCGCTCGGCTACGAGACCACCACGAACGCCCACCTGAACGACCCGGACTCCCAGAGCCAGTTCATCGATGCGGCGATCAGCGCTGGTGCGCAGGCGCTCATCCTCGACCCGGCCGGTGCTGAAGAGAGCGTCGGGGCGGTTCAGCGTGCGTTGGACGCCGGCATCCCCTCCTTCCTGGTCAACGCAGAGCTCGACCAGCAGGGCATCGCCATGTCGCAGATCGTCTCGAACAACGCACAGGGCGCGACCCTGGGTGCTGAGGCGTTCGCGGAAGCGATGAACTACGAAGGCACCTACGTCGAGCTGTTCGGCAACCCGACCGACAACAACGCTGGTGTGCGCTCCGACGCCTACACCGCGGTGCTGAGCCAGTACCCCGACATGGAGCTGCTCCAGCAGGAGACCGCGAACTGGGACCGGGTCCAGGGCAAGGAGCAGATGGACCGTCTGATCCAGGCGCACCCGAACATGGACGGGGTCATCTCCGGCAACGACGAGATGGCACTCGGCGCGATCGAAGCGCTGCGTGAAGCCGGCATGCTCGACGACGTCATCGTGCTCGGCTTCGACGGCAACGACGACGCCGCCGCTGCGGTGGAAGCGGGCGAGATGATCGTGACCGTGCTGCAGCCGATCGTGCGGGCGACGCAGCTCGCCGTCGAGCAGATGCACAACTACCTGATGACCGGTGAGACCGGCGTCGACACGGAGAAGCAGGCGATCGACTGCGTGCTGATCACCCAGGAGAACGCGGCCGACCTGTCCGCCTTCCGGCTCGAGTGACGCTCAGAAGGTGCGGGATCGCCCGCCGATCGCTGGCGGTCCCGCACCGGTTCCACCGCCCCGACCCAGCTCGGTCCGTCACCAACGGCGGCGGACCCCGACAACCACCCGATGGACCCCGTTCCACCCGATCGAACACCGTATGCCGGTGGCTAGCATCTCCGCGGCACACGGACCGGTCTTCTCGCTCCCGGGGGAGTTGCAGAACCATGGCAGACGCGTTGCACCCACCACCTGCCCGGTCCCAGGACGGGCAGCGGCCCAAGGATGTCCGCCAGTGGCGGATCACCGAGCATCTCGTCCACCACGGTGACTCGTCCCCGCAGGAGCTCGCGCGGGAGTTCAACGTCAGCCTGATGACGATCCACCGTGACCTCGACGCCCTCGAACGTCGCGGTGTCGTGCGCAAGTTCCACGGCGGTGTGACGGTGCAACCGTCCGGAGTCTTCGAGTCCCAGCTGTCGTTCCGGCTCCGCGCGAATCCCCTGGAGAAGCGGGCGATCGCGGAGGCTGCGCTGCGCTACGTCCATCCGGGGATGTCGATCATGCTCGACGACTCCACGTCGGCACTCCAGATGGTCCCCGGGCTCAAGGAACGTGGCCCGCTGCACGTGGCGACCAACTTCGTGCAGGCGATCTCGCGGCTCGCGGAGATCGCGGACGAGGGGAACCTGACGATCATGGGCATGGGTGGGCTCTACGACCAACCGCACGACGCCCTCGTTGGGCTTCAATGTGTCGAACAGATCTCCAACATCCGTGCCGACGCGCTGTTCATGTCGACGTCGGCGGTATCCGGATGTGAGGGCTTCCACCAGGAGGAACGCATCGTCGCGATCAAGCGCGCGATGATGCAGGCGTCGACGACTCGCTACCTCCTCATCGACCACCTGAAGCTCGGCCGGGTCGCACTGCACCGCGTCGCCCCGCTCAAGGACTTCGACCTGGTCATCACCGACGAGGGTGCCGACCCCGAGGTCCTGCGCGAGTGGGAGAACGCGGGCATCACCTACGAGATCGCACCGTCGATCTGACCCAACTGGACCCCACCCAGGTCCGAGCAGGAGCACACCCATGACCTCCGTGTTCAATGACCCCTCGCAGTTCCGTGCCGAGGCGATGGACGGCTTCGCCGCGGCCTTCGAGCGCTACGTGACCCGCGTGCCCGGTGCCTCGGGCTTCACCCGCGCCAGCGGCCCGCTGGCTGGCAAGGTCAGTCTGGTCGTCGGCGGCGGGTCCGGGCACTACCCGTCCTACGGCGGCATCGTCGGCGCCGGTATGGCGGATGCGTGCGTGCTCGGCGACGTGTTCACCTCGCCCTCGACCGAGCAGATCTACCGCGTGGCCAAGGCCGCCGACGGTGGCGCCGGCGTGGTGCTGTCGTTCGGCAACTACGCCGGAGATCGGCTCAACTTCGGCGCTGCACGCGAGCGGCTGCTGGCTGAGGGCATCGACACCCGCATCGTGTACGTCACCGACGACATCGCCTCCGCACCACCTGACGAGGCGGAGAAGCGCCGTGGCATCGCCGGCACCGTTGTTGTCTACAAGGTCGGTGGCGCTGCGGTCGATGCCGGCTACAGCCTCGACGACGTCGAACGGGTGATGCAGGCCGCGAACGATGCCTCGTACTCGTTGGGTGTGGCCTTCGCCGGCTGCACGTTCCCCGGACAGGACGAGCCGCTGTTCACCGTCGAGCCCGGCCGGCTGGAGCTCGGCCTGGGCATCCACGGTGAGCCTGGGATCCGCAGCGAGCCGATGATGCCGGCCCGTGACTTGGCTGCGTTGCTCGTCGAGGGGCTGCTCGCCGAGCGGCCCGCGGACAGCGGTCCACGCGCTGCGGTGGTGCTCAACGGACTCGGCGCCACCAAGTACGAGGAGCTGTTCCTGCTGTACAACGACGCGCACCGCCTGCTCGTCGACGCCGGCATTGAACCGGTGATGGCCGAGGTCGGTGAGCTCGTGTCCAGCCTCGACATGGCGGGCTGCTCGCTGTCCCTGACGTGGCTCGACGAGGAGCTCGAGACGCTGTGGTGCGCGCCCGCCCACTCGGTCGCGTTCCGCCGCGGTGATGCGGTCGGGGTGTCGGGGTTCGAGCCCGTCGCGCACGGTGCGGTGGACGAGGCCTCGATCGTCGCGGTCGGGGAGGCCTCCGAGGCATCACGTCAGGTGGCCGAGGTCGTGCGTACGGCTCTCGCGCGCATGGCAGCCACCATGCACGACGCCGAGCACCAGCTCGGCCGCATGGACGCGGTCGCCGGTGACGGTGACCATGGCGTCGGCATGGTCCGCGGGTGTGATGCGGCAGCGGAGGCTGCCGCGGCCACGCAGGGCGGCGCGGGCACCGTGCTGAACGAAGCAGGTGCCGCGTTCGGAGACCGGGCCGGGGGGACAAGTGGCAGCCTCTGGGGCTCGTTGCTGGCCGCGATCGGTGCCACCTTCGGTGATGTCGACGAGGTCGATGGTGCACGGCTCGCAGCGGCGATGCGGCAGGGAGCCGACGAACTGCAGCGGATCGGCGGCGCAGCTCGTGGTGACAAGACCATGCTCGACGCGCTGATCCCGTTCGTCGAGGAGTTCGAGGTACAGCTCGCGGCTGCAGCTGCCATCGCGCCTGCGTGGCAAGCGGCCGCGCAGGTCGCGACCGACCAGGCACAGGCGACGGCTGAACTCAGGGCCAGCGTGGGTCGGGCGCGTCCGCTGGCCGAGCGCAGCGTCGGGACACCCGATCCCGGGGCGGTGTCGATGTCCATGCTGCTGACGACCGTCGGTGAGCTGCTCGCCGAGCAGGAGTGCGCCGAATGACCACGCAACCAGAGGACACCCAGGACCCCGCCGTCGCGAGTGAGGGTCTGCGCATCGTCATCGGTTCCGACGACGCCGGCTACGAGTACCGCAAAGCATTCATCGATGACCTGCGCAACGACCCGCGTGTGGCGTGGGCGCGGGACCTGGGGGTCGAAGACCAGGAGCGTGACACCACCCACTACCCGGATGTCGCCGTGCGCGTCGGTGAGGCCATCGCCGCAGGCGAGGCCGATCGGGGTGTGCTGATCTGCGGGACCGGACTCGGTATGGCGATGTCTGCCAACAAGGTCCCCGGTATCCGCGCGGCCGTCGGTCACGACACCTACAGCGTCGAGCGGTCCATCCTCTCCAACAACTGCCAGGTCCTCGCGGTGGGCCAGCGGGTCATCGGCCTCGAGCTGGCACGCCGGCTCGTCTCCCAGTGGCTCGCGTATGAGTTCGATCCTTCGTCACCCTCCAAGCCGAAGGTGGACCGCATCATCGCGTACGAGGAGAAGCTCGAGGCGAGGTCGACCTAGCACCGTCGATGCACCACGGGCCCGGCGCGTGACGTCCGGGCCCGACGCCCGCCCCTCGTGTGCCGGAGGGCAGCACAGGCCAACTTCGGCCCCGTGCACTTCCCCGACGAGCTGCGAACCCTACGACCATCGACTGACCATCACGCCGGACCAGGCGAAGGATCGACCGTGCCGACACCGCCCACCTCACCGACCCATGACCCCGCATTGGCCACGCTCGCAGACCAGGGCGTGGCCGTGTGGCTCGACGACCTGAGCCGCTCTCGCTTGACCAGCGGCGGGCTCGCCGCCCTGCGCGACCGTGGCGTGGTCGGGGTGACCACCAACCCGACGATCTTCCAGAAGGCGCTCGCGGACGGTGGTGCCTATGCCGAACAGGTCGCCGACCTCGCGCTGCGAGGAGTCGACCTCGGCGAGGCGGTCCGGTCGCTGACGGCGTACGACGTACGCTGGGCCTGCGACGTGCTGCGCCCCGCGTTCGAGGCCTCCGACGGAGTCGACGGTCTGGTGTCGATCGAGGTCGACCCAGGGCTGGCCAACGACACCCAGGCGACGATCGCCGAGGCGCGGGCACTGTGGTGGCTGGTCGACCGGCCGAACCTGCTCATCAAGATCCCGGCCACCGTCGAGGGGCTCCCCGCGATCACCGCGTGCCTCGCCGAGGGCATCAGCGTCAACGTCACCCTGATCTTTTCGGTGCAGCGCTACGAGGCGGTCATGGATGCGCACCTCGCCGGGCTGGAGGCGGCTGCCGCCGCCGGTCACGACCTGTCGACGATCGGTTCGGTTGCCTCGTTCTTCGTGTCACGGGTCGACACCGAAGTCGATCGTCGCCTCGATGCCATCGGTGACGACCGTGCGGCGGCCCTGCGGGGACGGGCGGCGATCGCCAACGCCCGCATCGCCTACCAGCGGTTCTCGGCGGTGCGCTCGTCGGAGCCCTGGCAGCAGCTCGAGGCGGCCGGCGCGCGCGTCCAGCGTCCGTTGTGGGCCTCGACCGGGGTGAAGGACCCGGTCTACGACGACACCCGCTACGTCGTGGACCTGGTCGCGCCCGACACCGTCAACACCATGCCCGAAGCGACGCTCGACGCGGTGGTCGACCATGGCGAGCTGCGGGGTGACGCGATCACGCCGCACCTCGAGGATGCGGCGCAGGTGCTCACGGATCTTGCCGCCATCGGCGTCGACTACGACGACGTGGTGGGCACCCTCGAGCGTGAGGGAGTCGTTGCCTTCCAGCGCTCGTGGGCTGAGCTGCTCGGTGGTGTCA
>SLLJ01000398.1 GCA_007134165.1 Nitriliruptoraceae bacterium
AGCACGTTGAGGTTGCCATCGATGAGCAGGACGTTGGTCGTGATGAAGCGCAGCGAGCTGACCGCGTCACCGAAGGAGTCCTGGGCCCCGCCGAGCGAGGCGAAGGAGGTGGAGTCGACCGGCAGCAGCTGCACGGAGGCCTCGGGCACGATGGCGTCGACCACGCTGGCGGTGTACGTCAGCTCGGCCTCGTGGGCACCAAGTGGCTCGAACAGCACCACCGACCAGTTGACCACGGTGTTGCCGCGACCGTCGCCGGCGGTGACCCCGCCCGGGGCCCGCACGTCCACGAAACGGCCATCGAGGGTGAAGGCCACCGACCCCACCATCGGCACGGCCACGTCGACGGTCTCGAAGCGCGGCTCGCCGAAGCCGTCGAAGTAGCGCAGCTCGGTGGGCTCGGCGGTGAGGTTGCGCAGCGTCATGGTCATCGTGACCTCGCCGCTCTCCCCCACCAGGTCGCGCGGCTCGATCGGCTCGCCGTCGAGCTGGTAGGCGATCGCCACCGACACCGGCAGGTCGTCGGGGTCGCTGTCGGCGACCGTACGGCGGAAGGTGCCGTCGTCGGTGGCCTCGAGGTCCCAGATGACGGTGTCGCCGTCGGTACGGGGCCGACCGAAGCCCTCGAGGTTGCGCAGCCCCCGGGTCGACTGCTCGGGCAGCGCGACCTCGACCGAGCCGGTGCCCTCGACGGTCAGCTGGGTGAAGACCCGCGAGACCTCCGGCTCTCCGGTCGGCGAGAGCTCGGTGAGCACCGACTGCCGGTGGGTGACCGCGGTGGCCGACCCGGCCTGGGCGAGCGCCGGCAGGCTGGCGGGGACCGCCACCAGGGCGGCCAGGGAACCGAGTGCGAGCAGTCGTCGTAGGGCGCGCATCAGGCAGCACCTCCTTCGCTCATCGACGGCAGGTCGGCGAGGTCGTCGTCGGATCGGGCGGGGGCGCCGCCGGTCATCAGGTCGATCAGCGCGACGGTGACGGCACCGAGCGCAGCGGCGAGCAGCACGGTGGCCAGCGCCACCGGCGACTCGGACAGGAACAACGTCGGGTTGGCCACGTACAGCGGCTCGTACAGCCCGGCGAACGCCGCGTAGCCAGCGAGTCCGGCCCACAGCGGAACGTGGTCCACGCTCACCAGGGCGATCACGGTGAGCACGACCACGCCGACCACCACCACGATCACGTCGCTGGCGGCGGCCTGCGGCAGCGCAGCGGCATCCATGGCGAGCACGGCCCAGGACACCACCGACCCCAGCGCGAAGGCCAGGATCCGCCCCAGGGTCATGGGGGCCAGGGCCAGGCCCACGGCCACGGCCAGCAGGACCGGCCAGACGGTGGTGATGCCGAATGCCTCACCAGTCACGGCGAGAAGCGCCGCCACCAGCGCGACCACGACACCACTGATCGCGGTACGAATCATGGGTCAGATCTCCCAGGGTTCCGGGGGACCGCGGCTCCCTGCGCGCGGACTCACCCTGCGACATGCGTTCGCCAACGTGAACTGTAGGCCAACCGCGGGCAGAAGCCAGCACCCGGGCGCGGCGGCTACCGTGGCACCCCGACCCACCGCCGAGCGGAGTCGACCATGTCCGAGCCTCCCGACGGACGGTCCTCAGGTGCAGGATCAGGGCTCGTGCCCTGCCGCTGTGCGGTACTCAACGTCATGAGCGGCAACGTGGCGCGCGACTATGTGCGCCAGCACCTCGACCCGGACCGGACGGACGGGATGGGTCGGCAGGTGTACCGCTGTCCCGAGATGGGGCTGACCTGGCTCGAGGAGCGGGAGCCGGGCGGGTACGGCAACGACGTGGTGGTGCTGCGCCGCGCCCGGCCCTGAGGGAGGACGATCACGACAGCGCCAGGCGGATGCGGCGGAAGCCGCGCCCCTTGGACTCGACCTTGGCGATGCGCACCACGCCGACCTCGGCGGTCGAGGCGACGTGGGTGCCGCCGTCTGCCTGCCGGTCGAGTCCGACGATGTCCACCACCCGTACCTCGGTCAGCGCGGCCGGCAGCAGCGACACCTTGGTCCGGATCAGCGACGGGTCGCGGTCGGCCTCCTCCCGGGGCAGGAACGCGATCTCGACCGGACGGGCCGCCGCGAGTTGAGCATTGAGCTCAGCCTCGAGCGGAGCCTTGTCCTCCGGGTCCCAGTCGGGGAGTTCGAAGTCGAGCCGGCCCACTCCCGGCTCCATGTTCCCGCCGGTCACCGGGCTCGCGAAGCGCTCCCACACCACCCCGCACAGCGCGTGCATGGCCGTGTGGGTGCGCATCAGCCGGTAGCGGCGATCCCAGTCGACTTCACCCCGCACGGTCGTGCCGACGGCAGGCAGGCCACCGTCGAGCCAGTGCCACACTCCGCGCGCATCCTCGGCGACCCGCACCACCTCGAGGCGGTCCTCGCCGAGCACCAGCGCGCCGGTGTCCGGAGGCTGTCCGCCGCCGCCCGGGTAGAACACGGTGCGGTCGAGCAGCACCCGGCCGTCGTCGGGGTCGACGTCGACGATGCGGGCGTCGAGGTGGCGGGCGTACTGGTCGGTGGCGTACCGGCGCTCGGTCACGATGTCCTCCCCTTCGCGCCGACACCGTAGCCTGGGCACATCATGCGCTGCCCCCGCTGCCAGGACGAGTACGAGGACCACGTCGTCGTGTGTCCCGACTGCGGCATCAACCTGTCCGACACCGACGCGCCCCCGCCGGTCGTGGTGCGTGTGGATGCGCGCCTCGGCCGCTTCCACCCGGCGGTGGCGGCCCAACTGCTGCAGGTGCTCGAGCGCCGCGGCATCGCCCACGACACCGTGAGCGCCCCCGACGCGGTCGCGATCGTGGTCGACCGCAGCCACCGTGACGATCTGCGTGCCGAGCTGGCGCTGACCTACGGCGACCTGGTGCGCCGGTTGGACGGGGAGGTGGCCGCCGACGTGCTCGCCGACGGGGGCTCGACCCCGGGGTGGTACGACCCGCCGCGCGGCGGCTACGTCGACCGGGCCGGCCGGCTGGTCGTCGACGGTGAGGACGACGACTCCGAACACGACGCCGCCCGGGTGATCGGACCCGGCCTGGTCGCGGCCGGTGCGGTCCTGCTGGTGGTCGGCTGGTACGTGCTCGACTCCGCCGCGATCGCGGTGGCCGGTGCGGCGCTGGCGCTGCTCGGCCCGCTGCTACCGCGCTGAGCCCCACGTCACGGCGGGATCAGCCGACCTGCGAGGAGCCGCCCGTCGGCAGCGCGTAGGATTCGAGCAGGTGGTGCCAGGCGCACGCCAGGCAGACCTCCACGGTGTAGACGTCGAGGTCGCCGTAGCGCTCGACCTGCCGGGGCAGCGACTCGTGGGGCACGGCTCGTCCGCCGGGGCTGCGCCGACCCTTGCGCTCGAAGACGTAGGTCACCTGACGCAGTTGATCCGCGCCGCACAGTGGGCAGGGCTCGGTGGCCGGCCGGCCGAGGTGGGTCCCGGCCCGCAGCAGGTCGGGGTGTGCGTCGCAGACCCCACCGCGCTCCCGCTGCCCGGACACGACGTCCCGCAGCAGCGCACGCCGCTGCATCCGGTAGTCGATGCGTCCTGGTGCCACGGGTCCTGCTCGCTGTTCGTCGGATGGTGGCCGGCAGGCCGGATCATCCGAGGGTACGCCGGATCGGCGAAGATGGGAGCCGCGATCGACCCGGAGCCCGCCGTGACCCACCCGCCGCACCCGCCACCTCCCGCCCGCCGTGATCCGGTCGTCGAGGTGCAGGCCGGCCACCGGATCGTCGACCCCTACCGCTGGCTCGAGGCCCCCGCCGACGACCCGGACGTGGCCGCGTTCATCGCCGAGCAGAACGCGGCGTCGCGGGCCGTGCTGGCGGCACTGCCCGGTCGGGATGCCCTGCGAGAGCGGCTCGCGGCGCGTACCGACCACCCACGACGGGGAGCACCGTGGCGGCGGGGTGACTGGTGGTTCCAGGTGCGCAACGACGGGCTGCAGGACCAGGACGTGCTGTGGTGCGCGCCGGCCGAGGGCGGTGCGCCGAGCGCGGCCGGTGCACTGCCGGCGGATGCGTGCTTCCGGGTCCTGCTCGACCCCAACACCTGGAGCGCCGAGGGCACCGCGGCCCTGTCGGGACTCGCGGTCAGCGAGGACGGCGAGCGGGTCGCTTTCGCCCGCTCGGATGCCGGCTCGGACTGGCTCGTGTGGGACGTGGTGGACACCGCCAGCCGACGGGTGCACGACGAACCGGTGCGCTGGGCGCGGTTCTCGGGCGCTGCGTGGCTGCCGGACGGCTCGGGCTACCTCTACGGCGGCTACCCGCCCCCGCCGCCCGGACAGGCCCACGCCGCCCTGGCCCGCGGCCAGCAACTCCGGCTGCACCGGCTGGGCACTGACCCGGCCACCGACCCGGTGGTGCATGCCCGGGCGGATCGCCCCGAGTGGGGCTTCGCCCCGAACGTCAGCCACGACGGTCGCTTCATCGTGCTCGAGGTGTGGCACGGCACCCACCCCACCAACCGCATCCACGTCGCCCCACGGCGTGACGGGCAGATCGGGGCCTTCCGACCGCTGCTGGATGCCGGGGATGCGCGCTACACGGTGCTCGGGGTGCTCGACGACGACCTGCTGCTGGTCACCGACCTCGACGCCCCGCTCGGACGCGTCGTGGCCGTGGACCTCACCGACCTCGACGCCCCGACGCCGCCGGTGCTGCGTGAGGTGGTGAGCGAGCAGCCCGACCGCCTCGAGCGGGTCACGCTGGTCGGCGGGTCAGGCCGGGACGATGCAGCCTGGCTGGTGTGCCGCCGCCTGCACCATGCCACCGCTCGACTGGCCGTGCACGAGGCGCGCGGGGGCGCCTACCTGCACGACCTCGACCTGCCCGGTGCGGTGACCGTGCCCAGCGTGACCGGTGGGCGCCACGCCCGGTCGGTGCACCTGACCGTGGAGGGGTTCGCCTCCCCGGTCTCGGTCCTCGGGCACGACCTGGGGCAGGCGTTGACCTCGCTGGTCACCCCACCGGCGTTCGCGGCCGAGGAGGTCGTCGTCGAGCAGGTCCGCGTTCACCATGACGGCGTCGCCGTCCCGCTGTTCCTCGTGCACCGCGCCGAGGTCGTACCCGACGCTCGAGTACCGACCGTGCTGTGGGGCTACGGCGGCTTCGACGTGGCGGTCACCCCCGCCTACCGGCCCGCCTGGGACGTGTGGGTGGACGCCGGTGGGCTGCTGGCGGTCGCCGGTCTGCGGGGCGGCGGGGAGTACGGCCGCGCCTGGCACGACGACGGACGGCTGGCGCGCAAGGAGCACGTGTTCGACGATGCGCTGGCCTGCGCGGCGTGGTTGACCGGACAGCGCCGCGACGAGGTTCACGCCGAGGTGCTGCGCGGTGCCGCCGACCCCGAAGCGGTGTGGACCGCCCCGCGCCACCTCGGCGTCGAAGGCCGCTCCAACGGCGGGCTGCTGGTCGGCGCGTGCCTGACCCGCGCCCCCGAGGCGTTGGGCTGCGCGGTGCCCGAGGTGGGGGTGCTCGACCTCACGCGATTCCACCGGTTCACGATCGGGTGGGCGTGGAGTTCGGACTACGGCGACCCGGACGACCCGGACGACCTCGAGGTGCTGCTGCGCTACAGCCCCTACCACCGGCTGGAGCCGGGCCGGTCCTACCCTCCCACGCTGATCACCACCGGCGACACCGACGACCGGGTGGTACCGATGCACTCGCTGAAGTTCGCCGCCGCGCTGCAGCATGCGCAGGACGGGCCGGCGCCGGTGCTCCTGCGGGTGGACACCTCGGCGGGGCATGGTGCGGGCAAGCCGGTGGCCAAACTGCTCGACGAGCGGGCCGACGTGCTGGCCTTCGAGGCCCATCATCTCGGCCTGACCCTGCGCAGCGATCAGTCCCCGCGGCGGTGAGGTGGGGTGCGCTCGACCTGCTCGGCGGCGAGCACGGCCGAACGCGACGTCACCGCCACGATCGCGAGCAGCAGTCCGGCCGAGGACAGCGCCACGCCGTCGGTGCCGATCGAGAACGGTCCCAGGGGCATCATCACCAGTCCGGCGATCAGCAGGCGTCCGGTGACGCTGGTCAGCCGCGCGCGCCAGCCCATCAGTGCACGCCAGCCCAACCACAGGATCAGCCCCGAGGACACCACCCGCTGGCCGAGCACCGCGCCGGCGTTGGGCCCGAGGTCCTCGGGGAAGAAGAAGAACTCCACCAGCCCGAAGCGGATGCCGATCACGAGCCCGTTGGCCAGCGCAAGGGTCGCCCCGACGTGCACCAGCGCGTTGTTGGCGCGACCGAAGGGGTGGGGGCGGCGGCCCGGTCGGGACCCGGAGTTCGGCGGCGGGTCGTGGTCACCAGCTGGCAACATGACGGGCACCTCGTCGACATCGCAGGGCGGCAGGATGCAGCGCCGGTGCCGCGACGACAGGAACCAGCATGGACCGGGACTGGATCCGCTTCCGTTGCCCGTGTGGCCGTACGGTGGCCACGCCACCCCGCTCCGACGCCGCGCGCGACGGCCGGTGCTCACGCTGCCGGCACCGTCGCCGCCGCATCGGAGCGGGCGGGTCGAGCATCTAGTCCGTCATCCAGGAGGGCTTGCCCCCCTTGGTGGCCCAGAAGATCGCCGCGATGTCGTCGATCTTGGCCAGCAGGTCCTCGCCGGCAGCGGGGTCCATGGTCTTCTTGGCGTCGCCGGCCGCCTTGATCGCGAGCCAGAACTTCTCGTGCAGGTCGGGGTACTGCTCGACGTGCGGCGGCTTGAAGTAGTCGGTCCACAGCACCGACAGGTGGTGCTTGACGAGCTCGGCGCGCTCCTCCTTGATGAACACGCAGCGCTGCCGGAAGGTCTCGTCGTCGGAGTCGTGGTACTTCTTGGCGACCTCGAGCACGGACTCGGCCTCGATCCGGGCCTGCGCCGGGTTGTACACGCCGCACATCAGGTCGCAGTGGGCCTCGGCGGTGGCCGGCTCGCTCAGGGGGTTGAGCGCGCGCAGGATGGTGGCGATCCTCATAGGGTGGCTCCTCGTCGTCGGGTGCCGATGCAGGGTAGTGCGACCCGGGACAACGTCGAGTCGCCGTCCGGTTCGGACGGTCGCCACGTGATGGATGCAGGATGCCATGACTGCGAACTCATTGCAACAACGCGGGGTGCGGGTGCTGGTCGCCCTGGCGGTGGCCGAGACGCTCGCCCTGGTGCTCAACCGCTCGCTGATCCGGGTGCGCGGCGGCTCGATGCTGCCGGCGCTGTGGCCTGGGGACCTGCTGCTGACCGTGCCCGCCGTGTGCTGGCGGCTCCGGCCCGGTCAGGTGGTGGTCGTCGCCGACCCCAACGACCCGGACCACCGGGTCGTCAAGCGCCTCACGTCGATCGGCCCGGAGGGCATCGAGGTGCACGGGGACAACCCCGCGGCGTCGACCGACAGCCGGGCGTGGGGTGCGCTGCCTCGCCGGTCGGTACGCCGGGTGGCCATGCGGCGCTGGCCGGACGTGCGTACCCGACTGGCTCACCCGGGGCGGCGGGCGACCACCAACAGCTCGGGATCGTCGAGCGCGACCTCGCCCGACGCCCGCCGGGCGTAGGCACCGGGCTCGACCCCGCGCACCTCGGTGACCTCGAGCCCGGTCCCGGTGGCCAGCGCCGCCGCCTCGCGCACGGTGTAGCTCGCGGTCCACACCTCGAAGTGCCGGCGGGCGTGGTCCGGGCCGCGCACCTCGCTGCGCTGGTGGTGCACGAGGTGCACCGGGTCGAACACGTCGCCGGGCACCAGGTGCCGGGCGGCGAACAGCGCGTGGAACACCGTGAACACCACCAAGCCGCCCGGCCGGACCGCCGCGGCCATCCCGGCGACGACCGCCGGATCCGACACCGGCGAGGTCCCAAGCGCCCCCTGGCACAGGGACCACACGACGTCGAAGGTCCCGAGCTGCGTGCCGAGCACCGCCGGCAGCGCGCGGGCGTCCCCCACCAGCAGCGCCACCTCGACGTGTTCGGCACGGGCGGCATCGTGGCCAGCGGCGATCAACGCCGGGGACACGTCCACGCCGGTGGCCTGCACCCCACGGGTCGCGAGCGCCCGGACGTGCCGGGCGTCGCCGCAGCCGACGTCCAGCAGCCGGGTCCCCGCCCGCAGCGGGACCAGGTCCGACAACGCCGCGAGCTCCTCCTCGGTGCCCCGCACGAAGGCGTTGCGGGCGTACTCGACGCCTTGAAACGCCCCGATCGGCCCGTAGAACGCCGGGGCGTCGGGGCCCGGCACGGGTGGGGTGTCGGGGGCCGGACGGTCGGTGTGGTCCCGCCAGCTCGGTCTCACCGCGCCGCCCACCAGGCGTCGAGCGCGTCCAGCGCCTCCGGTTCGGTCATCTCGCCCCGTTCGATGCGCAGCTCGAGCAGGTGGTGCCAGGCCGCACCGACGTCGGGCCCCGGCGGGATGCCCAGATGCGCCATGATCCGGTTGCCGTCGACCGGGGGACGCAGCGCATCGAGCTGCTCACGCTCGCGCAGCTCGTCGATGCGCTCCTCGAGTTCGTCGACCCGGCGCTGGATGCGGGCCGCCCGCCGCGGGTTGCCGGTCGTGACGTCCGCACGGGTCAGGGCGTTGAGCCGCTCGAGCTGGGCGCCGGCGTCCCGCACGTAGCGACGTACCGCCGCATCGGTCCAGCCCTGCTGGTAGGTGTGCAGCCGCAGGTGCAGCCGCACGAGCTCGCTGACCGCCTTGGTGGTCTCCTTGTCGAAGCGCAGCTCGCGCATCCGGTGGCGGGTCATGCGCGCCCCGACCACGTCGTGGTGGTGGAAGCTCACGGTGCCGTCGCGGTGCACCTGCTTGGTGTCGGGTTTGCCGACGTCGTGCAGCAACGCCGCCAGGCGCAGGACCACGTCGGGCCCGTCGGTCTCCAGCCCCAGCGTGTTGTCGACCACCGCCAGGGTGTGCGCTTCGACGTCCTTGTGGCGGTGCACAGGATCCCGGCAGTCGCGCAGCGCGGCGACCTCGGGCAGGACCCGGTGCATCAGACCGGTGCCGAGCAGCAGCTCGAGACCACGGCGGGGACGGGGTGCGGCGATCAGGCGCACCAGCTCGTCACGGACCCGCTCGGCCGAAACGTGGTCCAACTGGGCGGCGAGGTCGACCGCGGCCTGGCGGGTGGCCGGGTCCACCTCGGCGTCCAGCACCGCGCAGAAGCGGGCCAGTCGCAGCATCCGCAAAGGATCGTCACGGAACGAGATCTGTGGGTCCACCGGGGTGCGCAGCAACCGACGATGCAGGTCGCCCAGCCCGCCGAACGGATCGACGAAACGGAACTCGGGCACCCGCACCGCCATCGCGTTGACGGTCAGGTCCCGGCGCGAGAGGTCGTCCTCGATCGAGGTCCCGAACGCGACTTCGGGGTGGCGCGAACCGGGCCGGTAGGCCTCCGCGCGGTAGGTCGTGATCTCGATGGTGCGCACCGGTCGGTCGGCCTGCTCGCGCTGGCAGGACACGGTGCCGTACTCGATGCCGGTCAGCCACACCGCGCTCGCCCACGGTCGTACCAGCTCGGCGGTCTGTTGCGGGTGGGCCGACGTGGCGAAGTCGAGGTCGACGACCGCCGCCAGCGCGGTGGGGTCCCCACCGGCGAGCAGCGTGTCGCGAACCGTGCCGCCGACCAGGTGCAGTTCGTGGCCGGCGGCGGTGAAGCGCTCGCCGAGCTCCCGGGCCTCGGGGTGGACGTCGACGAGCCGCCCGAGCTGCGCCGACTGCCGCGCACTCAGGGTGTGGTCGGTCCGGACGTGGTCGCTCACAGCTCCCCTCGGGATACGGTGCGGGCCGGGGACCGTAGCCTGTCGAGCGGGCCCGCCCTGCGACCCCCCTCCGCCGCCCCTGGGAGCGCCCCATGCACCCGCCCG
>SLLJ01000433.1 GCA_007134165.1 Nitriliruptoraceae bacterium
GCCCACCAGCCACGCCCACCAGCCACGCCCACCAGCCACGCCCACCGGCCACCACCACCAGCCACGGCCGGCGCACCCGACGAAACCGTGCGACGCACGGCGGACCTGCCGGTAGGTTGTGTCCTTCGACGCCAGGATCACGACCAAGGAGGACGGACATGGGCACTGCTCCCGAACCAGGGAAGCGCGCGCCCTCGCTCGACCTCCCGACCTTGAGGGGCGGCCGAGTAGTCGGCGTCAACCTGCTCGGAGGACCGATCCTCGTGTCGTTCCTGCGTCACGCCGGTTGACTGATCTGTCGAGCGCACCTCGTGAAGGTGCGGCAACGGTGGGACCAGTGGGAAGCCATCGGGGCGGCAGCCGTGTTCGTGGTGTTCGACGAGCCTGACCTCCTCCAGCAGACCATGTTTGACGGGATCGACGTGGCAGAACTGCCGTTCGAAGTCGCGGTCGACCGCGAGCGCGTCAGCTACGACGCCTGGGGCCTGACTCGGGCGCGCCACCGGGACATCTGGCTCGACCCGAATGTCTACCGCACGTACTGGCGTCTGATGCGCGCGGGCGATCGGCTCCGGCCCGGCGGATCCGACGTGCTCCAGCTCGGCGGTGACTTCGTGGTCGACTCCCGCGGCCGGATCGTGTACGCGCGGCCCCAGGAACGCGACGACCGCCCGGCGGTCAGCGAACTGCTCGCGGCCGCGAAGCGCATGCGTGGTCCCGAGGACCGGGATCCGTAGCCAGCACGAACCTGCCGATGGTCACCGGCGTGGCTGACCGAGGCGAACTCGTCGGACATACTGGCCGCGACGCCCAGAAGCGCCGAGAGACGCCGAGAGGCGCGGAGCAAGGCAGGAAGGCTGGCGCCCCGCCGCTTTGCTCGCCCGCGCGATCGAGGACGCGTGTCGAACCCCACCATGACCACTCCACGCTTGACCGCACTGAGCCACGGTGCCGGCTGTGCGTGCAAGTTGAGCCTGGACGAACTGCAAGGGATCCTCGCCGGGGTCAGTTGGCCGGAGCACGATGACCTGATCGTCGGACTCGCGAGCGGCGACGACGCCGCGGTGTGGCGGCAACCCGACGGTCGCGTCATGGTCGTCACCACCGACTTCTTCACGCCGCTGGTCGATGACCCTCGCGATTGGGGCCGGATCGCGGTGACCAATGCGTTCAGCGACGTGTACGCGATGGGGGCGACACCGCGGGTGGCGCTGAACCTGGTTGGGTGGCCGCGCGACCTGGACTTCGACCTGCTCCGCGACGTGCTCGACGGAGCCGCAAGAGTGGCCAGCGACGCCGGCTACGTGATCGCCGGGGGCCACTCGATCGACCGTCTCGAGCCACTGTTCGGCCAGGTCGTGATCGGGGACGACGACTTGCTCACGGCGGCCTACCGAGCAGCGGTCCGAGAGATGGCCCGCCTGAACCGTGACGCCGCCCGCATCGCCCGCGAACATCGGGCCACCGCCGCCACCGACGTCACCAGGTTCGGGCTCCTCGGTCACCTCCACCGGCTCGCCCTTGCCAGCGGGGTCGCCGCCACCCTCGACGCCGAGGCAACACCCCTGCTGCCCCACGTCGATGAACTGCTCGACGCGGGGTACGTCCCTGGCGGATGTCAGCGAAACGCCGATCAGGCCGGCCGCTTCCTCACCGACCCGCCGTCCGACCGGCCCCGGCTGCTGCTTGCCGACGCGCAGACCTCCGGCGGCCTGCTGTTCACCGTGGACATCGATCGCGCCGAGCCCGCCCTCGCCGCCCTCACGACGCTCGGCCACCACGCGGCCGTGGTCGACAGCACGCGTGAGGGCCCGCCGGGGAGCATCCGGGTGATCGAGCCGTGAGCAGTGGCCCATGCTCTGCCGCCGCATTGCTGCTGACGAGCATCACGTGATGCAGGTCGTTGCGACCGCCGGGCACGTCGACCACGGCAAGAGCGCCCTGGTGCGGGCGCTGACCGGGCGCGAGCCGGACCGCCTCGACGAGGAGCGCCGCCGCGGGCTCACGATCGACCTCGGCTACGTGTGGACCGACCTGCAGGCGGCCGGACGGACCGTCACGGTCGCGTTCGTGGACGTGCCGGGCCACGACCGCTTCCTGACCAACATGCTGGCCGGGGTCGGTGCGGTGCACGAGGTGCTGTTCGTGGTCGCCGCCGACGACGGGTGGTCGGCCCAGTCCGAGGAGCACCTCGAGATCGTCACCGTGCTACGCCGGCGCATCACGGCTGCCGTGGTGACCAAGGCGGGCCCAGCCGGCCCGACGCGCACGAGCGAGGTCATCGCCCAGGTCCGTCAGCGGCTCGCCCGCGCGGGAGCGGAAGCAGCACCCGTCCTGGCCGTGGACGCGCTGGACGGCTCCGGACTCGACGAGCTGCGCACGACCCTCGTGCAACGACTGTCCCACGCGTCGCGGGACGACCGAGCGGTGGACGACCGAGCGCGGGACGACCAAGCGGTGGACGACCGAGCGCGGGACGACCAAGCGGTGGACGACCGAGCGGTGGACGACCGAGCGGTGGACGACCGAGCGCGGGACGACCGAGCGCGGGACGACCGAGCGCGGGACGACCGGGTGGGAGACGAGGGCACGGACTCCGGCCCGCACGTTGAGGGCTTCTCCGAGGCCTTGTTCACCCGGCTGTGGATCGATCGTGCGTTCTCGGTCGCCGGTGCCGGGACCGTGGTCACGGGCACCCTGACGAGCGGAGGACTGCAGCGCGGTGATCGGGTCGCGGTGCTGCCAGGTTGGGCCCGGGGTCGGATCCGTGACCTGCGCAGCCTCGAGGTCCCGGTCGACGCGGCGGTGGCACCCGCGCGGGTAGCGGTGGCGCTGGCCGGCGTCGCCACCACCGAGGTCGAGCGCGGAGCAGCGCTGGTCGGGCTGCGCGCCGACGACACCCCCGCCGGCCTGGCGACCGACGCCGTGGACGTGTGGCTCGAGGTCCTCGATCACGGACCGGTCGGGCACCGGGGTGCGTGGCAGTTGCACCTGGGCACCGCCCATCGGCAGGCGCGGGTCCTCCCGCTGCTCGGAGACCTTCAGCCGGGCGAGCAGGGCCCCGCCCGAATCGAGGTCGAGGAACCGCTGCCGGTGCAGGTCGGTGATCGGTTCGTGCTGCGGGAGATCGGCCGACGCATCACCGCCGCTGGTGGCACGGTGCTCGATCCTGTCCCATCGCGCACCCGCCGGGGGGTGACCCAGCGCCTGATACATGCCGAAGCGCTCGAAGCCGTCCACGACGCCCGGGAGGGTGTGTCCCGTGCCGCCGCACTGGTCGCGCTGCGCGGCGGCGCGGCGGCGCTGACGGACCTGGAGGCCGCGATCGGACAGCCCCTGGGTGCGGAGCTGGACCACGACCAACAGGTCGCGGTGATCGACACGATGGCCATCGATGGGCAGCACCTCGAGCGGTGGCAGGCCGCAGCGGTCGAGAGCGCACACGGAGCGAGCGCCGAGGATCCCGTGGTCACCCGTGACCAGTTGCTCGGCGCCGCCGAGGCCAGCGGCTGCCCACGCGCGGTCTGGCCAGCCGTGCTTCGGGCAGCGGTTGCGTCCGGCGAGGTGGCCGAGGTCGGCGGCCGGCTCGTGCACCGCGACCACCTCGACGTCTACCTGACCAGACGCGACGAGAAGACTCAGCGGCTGCTGCACGCGCTGGCCGGTCCCGAACTGGCCTGCGTCGATGCCGCCCGGGTCGACGACGAGTTCGGCCTGGCGTGCTTCGAACTCCAGCCGCTGATCGATGATGGGCACCTGCTGCAGCACGAGGGACTGCTCTTCACCCCCGACACCGTGCAACGCGCCGTCGAAGCGCTCGACGCCGGTCCGGGTGCCGGCGGGACTGGGTTCACCGCCTCCGATGCGCGGCGGACCTGGGGGCTGACCCGCCGCTTCGCCGTGCCGCTGCTCGAGTATCTCCGGGCGACTGGCCGCACGACCTTCGACGGCACGACGCACCGTCGGGTGGCGGTCTGACCGACCGGTCATCGCGTCGGCAGATCGGGGTGCCACCGGGCGCGGCCGGCGACGGGGTAGCCCGCCCGTTCCCAGGCGTCGATGCCTCCCACCAGGCGGGCGACCTTGCGGTAGCCCAGCCCCAAGAGGGCCTCAACCGCCTCGTTCGAGCGAGCCCCACCCCCAACCTGCTGGACGACGATGGTCAACCGCTGTGGGTCGAGCCGCGGGTGGTGCTCCTCACGAGAAGGATCGGCCTGCGCCCCGAGGACGTCGGCGCTCACATGGACCGCTCCCGCGATCCAGCCCTGCTCGGCCACCTCCTCGACCGTACGGACGTCGATGACGGTCGCGTCCTGTGCCAGCAGGTGTGCCTCGAGCTCGGCTGGGCTGAGCTCGCGAACCTCGGCTCGGGTCCGGCGGGGTGCACGCTGGGTGATCTGGGCCATGGGGTCTGCCTCCTCGATGTGGGGTCGACAAGGAGGCGGAAGGATCCGTGTCACGCGGGGAACACCGCCGGACGACCACCGGGCTGCGGTGTCACGACGGTCACGCGGCACCCTGTCGTATGCTGATCGCGGAGGGAGAACGCCGTCATGCCCACCGACTACCAGGTCGGTGTCGAGCCCGACGTCGAGGTTCGCGCCGAGATCGCACGCGGAGACTGGCAGCGCGCGCTCGCCCGCCTGCGTGCAATCGAACAGCACCGGGACCTGACACCCGGCGAACTCGAACTGCTCGCCGAGGTGGCGTACGGCGCCGGGGAACTCGAAGCCGCCATCGGTGCGTGGGAGCGCCTGCACGCCCAGGCCCTGACCGCCGGGGAGCGGGTGCTGGCGGCCCGGGCAGCGACCAGTGTGGCGATGTACCTGATGATGGACTCGGGGCTGATGGCCCCCGTGCGGGCGTGGGCCAACCGTGCCCAGCGGCTGCTCGCCGACGAGGACGAGGGCCCCGTCCACGCGTGGCTCGCGATGACCTTCACCTATGAGCGGCTGCTGTCCGGGGACCTGGCACAGGCCGGTCAGTGGGCTGAGACGGCCATCGCCATCGGCGATCGGCGTGACGCGCCGTCCCCGGCGACGCTGGCACGGATCGCGCGGGCGCGGCTGAAGATCCTCGCCGGGCAGGTCGAGGAAGGACTCGGACTGCTCGACGATGCTGCCGTGACCATCATGTCCGGAACGATCGACCCGCTCGTCGTTGGGATGGCGTTCTGCGAGCTGATCTGCGCGATGCAGGGACTCGCGCAGTACGACCGAGCCGAGCAGTGGACCGACGCGATGGAGCGGTGGCGCCACCACCACGCCGTCGGGGGGATCAACGGTCGCTGCCGCGTGCACCGTGCCGAGATCCTCCGGCTGCGGGGAACCTGCGAGGCTGCCGAGGCCGAGGCCCTGCACGCCTGTGCCGAGCTGCGCCCGTGGATGCGACGCGAGTTCGGCTGGCCGCTGACTGAACTCGGCACCATCCGGTTGCGGCGAGGCGACCTCGCCGGTGCCGAGGAAGCGCTGCTCGAGGCCTACACGCACGGCTGGGACCCGCAGCCTGGGCTCGCGCTGCTGCGGTTGGCGCAGGGCGAGGTGCAACGGGCGGTGGCCGTGATCGACGACGCCCTCGAACGGCCGGTGAACGCCCCATCGAAGGAGCGGCCACCCCACACCGGACTGCGTCGGGCACCACTGCTGGAAGCGCAGGTGGAGATCAGCCTCGCCGACGACGATCCGGGCACAGCCCGCCGCGCGGCCGCGGAGCTGCGCGACATCGCCCGGCAGTTCCACAGCCGTGCGCTGACCGCCAGCGCGACACTCGCACAGGCACGGGTAGCACTCGCCGAGGACGCCCCGGAGGCCGCCGTCGCCGACGCCAGCACCGCGGTCGAGACCTGGTGCGAGATCGGCGCTCCGTACGAGGCTGCGACCGCCCGGCTCGTCGTCTCCGAGGCTCTCGTACGGTGCGGGAGGGTGCAGGCCGTCCACGCCGAGCACCGGGCTGCCAAGCGGGCGTTCGAGGCGATGGGCGCCAAGCCGATCGCACCGCCGGTCGCGGTCACCCTCGCCGTCGGCACCGCCCGGGACGGCGGTGTCGGAGCGACCTCGACCGACGAGGCCATGGTCTTCCGGGCGGAGGGCGACACCCGCACCATCCGGTTCGACGGCACCACGGTGCTGCTGCGTGATCTCAAGGGGATGCGCTACCTCGCGCAGCTGCTGCGCGAGCCCGGTCGCGAGTTCCACGTGCTCGATCTGACAAGCCGTGAGACCGGCCAGCCGGCCGAGTCGCGGCCACCGGACACCGAATCGCTGACCGCCAGGACGGCGGACGACACCGGCCCGATCATCGACGACGAGGCCAGGCAGGCCTACCAGCGACGCCTGCACGAGATCGAGGACGACATCGACGAGGCCACCCGCAACGGCGACGTGGACCGGATCGCACTGGCCACGGCCGACCGCGACTACCTCGTCACCGAGCTGTCGCGTGCGGTGGGCCTGGGTGGCCGCTCCCGAACAACCGGTTCGACCTCGGAACGGGCACGTGCCGCCGTCACCCGTGCCGTTCGCTACGCCATGGACCGGATCGCCGAGCACCACCCCGGACTCGCCGACCACCTCGAACACAGCATCAGGACCGGCACCTACTGCAGCTACGACCCGGATCCACGCCACCCTCCGAGATGGCAGACCTGAACCTGATGGGCGACTCGAAACGCGCTCGGCGCCGGCCTTGTCCGTCCGGGGCCGCTTGCAACGGCGGGACCTGACGACGCCCATCGCCAGGCGCTCAGGTGCCGCCCTCGGCCGGGGCGACGGACCGGTCCCGCAGCCGCCGGGCCACCAGCACCCCGGCGAGCGCGACCGCGATCGCGAACAGCATCGCCCACCGAGGGCCGAAGGCGTCCGAGGCGGCACCGTCGATCGCTGCGACCAGCGGCCGGTTGCCGAGGAAGGCCACACTCCACAGCGCGAACACCCGGCCCCGGAGCTGGTCCGGCACGCGACGCTGCAGCAGCGTGGTGAACCCGGTGACCCCGAGCACGAACCCGCTTCCGGTCAACCCGAAGCCGAGCACGGCCACCCACGCGACCGGCGAGAGCGCCACCGTCACGAGCCCGGTCGCGGTGATCAGCCCGCCCGCTGCGGCGATGCGCCGGCCTCCCCGGGCACGGGTCAGCCGACCGGCCATCAGCGACGTCGGTGCGGCAGCAATCCCGAAGGCGCTGACGAAGGCTGCGGTCAGCCGGTCACCACCCTCGAACTCGGCGGCCATCGGGGGGCTGAGGGTGATCGCCGGATCCGCCGACGCCCCGACCGCGGCGACGCCCAGCAGGAGCAGTAGCGCCGGTCGGTCCGACCGCACGTAGCGCAGCCCCTCCCGTACGGACCGGTCACCGGCGTCCGGTGCGGGACGCGGCCGGGTGCGGATCACGAGCAAGGCGACGATCAGCACCAGGAAGCTGCCCGCGTTGGCGACGAAGGCTACCTCGGGGCCGCTGACCGCCAGCAGCACGCCCGACACGGCCGGACCCAGTGCCCGGCCCACGTTGAAGGTCAGCGAGGTGAGGGCGACGGCCGACTCCAGGTCGGCGTCCGGGACCAACGCCGGCACCACGGCGTTGAGCGCCGGCGCTGCGATGGCCTGCCCCAGACCGATCCCGAAGGCGCACAGCAGCACGGGCCACGCACCAGGGAAGGCGTCGACTCCGATGATCACCGCAGCCAGCGCGAGTCCGGTCGCGGCACTGGCCGACACCAATTGGGAGACGAGCAGGATGAGACGCCGGTCGAAGCGGTCGAGCCATGCGCCGGCGAACGGGCCGAGCACGACCAGTGGCACGAACTGCGCCACGGAGACCAGCCCCACCTGCAGGGCGGATCCTGACAGCCGGAACACCACGACCGCGGCGGTGACGTTGAACAGCCAGTTGCCGGCATTGGAGGTGAGCAGCCCCGCGAACCAGGGTCCGAACGTGCGGTCGGTCAGCAGCTGCAGCGTCGTGCGTGGCTGCGGCTGGGCGAACTCGGCCTCGTCGATCACGCCTCCACGCTACCGGCACAACTCGAGCCGACGAACGGCGTGCGCTCAAGTCCTGGACCGCTGCGCCCCGCAGGTCTCGATCGTCGGCTCGGTGGTGAGGCGGTCGGCGAGGCAGGCGACGGATCGATCGCCTGCTGCGCGAACCGCTCCTGGATGTCGGCACGGATCAGCACAGCGTCGCCGCCCTGCACGTTCAGCAGCGGCGCGTCCATCGACTCCTTCCCGGGGGTGTTCGCCGCGATCCGGCTTGCCCACGGCTCCGTCCTCCCAGATCGGCGACACCAGGAACTTCAATGGCAACCGTTGCGCACCGGTCAACATCGAGACCGCCTGCTGGAGCCCGTCCCGGGCTGCATCGGCCACGTTGCTGCCCAGTTCGCGGCTCTGGGCCGCCACCTCGTCATCGATGACCGCCCAGGCGTGCACATGGCGACGAGGGCTGGAGGCGCACCTTCAAGTCGCATGAGCACGATGCAGCGCGACGTGCAGGTCTGCACGGCCGGTGATGGCCGTGACTCGGACGTTGTCGCGACACGGCGCAGGACCATCGCCGATCAGCGGTCCGGAGCGGCACGGGTCGCTGCGGACTGCGGCCGAACGGACGCACCGGCAACCGGCAGGGCCCCGGTGACGGCCATAGCGTGACCGAGCAGGATCGCGTATCGAAGACGACTCGGAGGCGGCCATGGACGTCACCAGCATCCACCTCGACGACGGCACGCCCGTCCCTCGCCTTGGATTCGGAACCTTCCAGCTCGCGGGTGACGACGCCTACCAATCGGTGATGACCGCCCTGGAGACCGGCTACCGCCACCTCGACACGGCACAGGGCTACGGCAACGAGACCGAGGTCGGACAGGCCCTGGCCGACAGCGACATCGACCGCGACGAGGTGTTCGTCACCACCAAGATCCAACCGTCCAACGCCGCCGCCCCCGACGTGCGCAGCTCGACGCAGAAGAGTCTGCAAGAGCTCGGAACCGATCACGTCGATCTGCTGCTGCTGCACTGGCCCGCGGAGCACGTCGCCCCGCTCGACGAGACCCTCGCGGCCATGAGCGAACTCAAGCAGGAGGGCCTGACCCACCACCTCGGCGTCTCGAACTTCCCGTGCCGGATGCTGGCCCGCGCCTTCGAGTTCGCACCGATCGTCACCGACCAGGTCGAGCACCATCCCTACCTCGGCGTGGCCGCGATCGAGGAGGTGCTGGCGGTCCGCGGCGGGTTCCTGACGGCGTACTCACCGTTGGCCCGCGGGAAGGTGGCTGAAGACGACACCCTCCGGGCGATCGCCGCCGTCCATGGAGTCAGCCCGGCGCAGGTCACCTTGCGCTGGATGCTGCAGCGGCCCGGGGTCGTTGCGATCCCGAAGTCGGGGACCCCCGAGCGCATCCGCGCCAACTTCGACGTCCACTGCTTCGAACTCAGCGACGCCGAGATGGTGCGCATCGACGGCCTGGAATGCGGCGAACGGCTCATCGACCCCGAGTTCGCCCCCGCCTGGGACTGAGCGCTGCCTCGGCCGACGCCTCGGGCCGCACACGTGCCGATGCCCGATCCGGTCGACAGCGACGTCTTCCCCCGCCCGATCGCGAGGTTGTGCGCCCGTGTGGGCGCGAGCTACGCCGTGGACGGGGGTATCCCGCGGCTCGCCCGCACGCAGGATCGGTGGGAGTTGTTCTCCTCCCGGGGCTGCTCGGCGACCAGCGGGTTCGGTCGGTCGCACAACCGTCCGACTGCCGGCAGTCGGCGGGGGCCGGACCGCTTGACGTCAGCGACGCTGGGGGGAGGCGCGTGCGAACGACGACCTGCACGGACCGAGATGCGCAGCCTCGGC
>SLLJ01000437.1 GCA_007134165.1 Nitriliruptoraceae bacterium
TCGACCACGTCGTGCTCAGCCCGTCGGGTGGCGCGATGCCCGCCGCGATGTCGGCCATCGTGCTGCGCGCCGAGACCGACGTGCCCCTGCTGGTGCTGCTCGACCACGACCAGGCCGGCAAGCGCGCCCGCGACACCCTCAAGCGGCGTTTCGGCTTCCGTCGCGAGGTGCTCAGCTACGCCGAGGTGCTGCCCGGCCACCCGGAAGGTGTCGAAGCCGAGACCCTGTTCGAGCCGCGGCTGGTCCGCCGTTTCGTCGCCGAACGCGGTGCGGCGGCCGTTCACGGCGAGCGCGACCTCGACGGTCACCCGCATCTGGATCTGACCTCTGCGGCCAAGGCCGCATTCGTGACCTGGCTCGACGAGCACGCCACCCCCGACCAGCTCGGCGGCTGGAGCGCGCTGCTCGACCTGGTCGCCGACCGGCTGCCGCCCGCCCCGTGACCCCGGCGGTGCTGCGCTGGGCGCAGAGGCTCGCGCGGCCACCGGACCCGGCCGAAGGTGCATCCTTCGCGCTCTCGGCGCTCGCATAGGATGACCTTCGTGGCAAGACGCTGCTGCTTCGAGGTGTGCTGTGGATCGAGACCGTGCGTGGTGGGGCCTGTTGCTCATCGCTGCCGGTGTCGTGTTCCTCGCCGACCGGCTGGGCTGGCTCGACGCCTGGGCCACGATCGCGGCCTGGTGGCCACTGGCGGTGGTCCTGGCCGGCGCGCTGCGGCTGACCAGCCGCCCGCCGGACGTTCGCGGCGCGATCGTGGTCGGGAGCATCGGCCTGCTGCTGCTCGCCTGGCGGCAGGGACTGCTGCCCGATGACCTGTGGGCCTACGCCGTGCCGGTCGCGCTGATCGCGGTGGGGGCCTGGCTGGTGTTCCGGCGCCGGCCGGTCGCGCCCCCGCTCGAGGGCGGCGACCTCGACATCTCGGTGGTACTCGGCGCCCGTGAGCTACGCGTGCCGGCCGCCCCCTTCGCGGGAGGCCGGGTGAGCGTGACGCTGGGGGGTGTCGAGCTCGATCTGCGCGACGCCGTGCTGGGCCTCGAGGGTGCGGACTTGCACCTGCAGGCCACGCTCGGGGGCATCGAGGTCACGCTGCCGGCTGGTTGGCAGGTGGAGGTGACCGGTTCGTCACTGCTCGGGGGTACCGAGGACCGCACACTGCCTGGACCGCCAGAGGCCCCCATCCTGCGGATCCACACCGAATCGACGCTCGGGGGGGTCGAACTCACCACGGATCCCCGCACCTCCGCCACACCTCCGCCACCTCTGCGGTGAGCCGTGCGGGCCACGGGGCGGGCCACTAGGCACGCCCCCCACGGCCACACCACGATCCCCCCACCCTGCCCCAACAACCTGCGAACACCACCACCACCACCACCACCACCACCACCACCACCACACACTGAAGGGTTGCATGTGACCACGACACACGACGACCGCTGGGTGGTGCCCTTCCGCGAAGGGGATCGCGAGCAGCGATTCCTCCTCGGCGGGAAGGGCGCCAACCTCTGTGAGATGACCAACATCGGGCTGCCCGTCCCTCCCGGCTTCATCGTCACCACCGAGGCCTGCCGCAGCTACCGCGCCGAGGGCCAGGCGCCCGCCGGCCTGTTCGACCAGGTCGAAGCCTCGCTCGTCGAGCTCGAGCGTGAGCTCGGCCGCGGGCTCGGCGACCCCGACAACCCGCTGCTGCTGTCGGTGCGCTCCGGCGCGGCGTTCTCCATGCCCGGCATGATGGACACCGTGCTCGACCTCGGCGCGACGCCCGCGACCCTGCCCGGCCTGATCGAGATGGGCGGCGAGTTCTTCGCCTACGACGCCACCCGCCGCTTCCTCGAGCTGTTCGGCCGCATCGTGCTCGGCGTCGACGAGGAGGAGTTCACCTCCGTGCTCGAGGCGGCGATCGAGTCCGCCGGCGCGGCCGATGAGCGCCACCTCACTCCCGACCAGCTCGCCGACGTCGTCGAGCGCTACCGCGCGGCGATCGAGGCGGCCGGCAAGCAGCTGCCCGACGATCCCCGCGACCAGCTCAAGCTGGCCATCGAGGCCGTGTTCCGCTCCTGGGACGGCGCTCGCGCCATCGCCTACCGTCGCATGGAGGGCATCGACGACGACCTCGGCACCGCCGTCAACATCCAGACCATGGTGTTCGGCAACCTCAACGACCGCTCGGCCACCGGCGTCGCCTTCACCCGCGATCCCGCCACCGGCGAGAACGCCCCCTATGGCGACTTCCTGATCAACGCCCAGGGCGAGGACGTCGTGGCCGGCACCCGCCACCCCGAGCCGCTGGCCAGCATGTCCGACGAGTTCCCGGACGCCCACGCCGAGCTGCTCGAGAACCTCGACAAGCTCGAAGCGCACTACCACGACATGTGCGACATCGAGTTCACCGTCGAGAACGACAAGCTCTGGATGTTGCAGACCCGGGTCGGCAAGCGCTCGGCCGCCGCGGCGCTCAACATCGCGCTCGACATGGTCGAGGAGGACCTGATCGACGCCGAGGAGGCGCTGCGCCGCGTGCAGCCGCGCCAGCTCGAGCAGCTGCTGCACCCGCGCTTCGCCGACTCGGCCCCCGAGCCGGTCACCACCGGACTGGCCGCCTCCCCGGGTGCCGCCACCGGCAAGGTCGTGCTGACCTCCGCCGAGGCCCGTGACCGGGGTCAGGCCGGCGAAGACGTCATCCTGGTCCGTCCCGAGACCTCCCCGGAGGACCTCGAGGGCATGGTCGCCTCGGTCGGCATGCTCACCGCTCGCGGTGGGCTGGTCAGCCACGCCGCCGTGGTTGCCCGGGGGCTCGGCAAGCCCGCCGTCTGCGGCGCCAACGAGCTGCGCATCGACGCCAAGGCCGGCACCGTCACCGTCAACAGCACGGTCATCCACGCCGATGACATCATCTCCATCGACGGCACCACCGGTCAGGTCGCGCTCGGTGAGGTCGACCTCGAGATCCCGGGCGACGACCCCCGGCTCGACACCCTGCTGGCCTGGGCCGACGACCACCGCACGCTGCACATCTACGCCAACGCCGACACCCCCGACGACGCCCGCCGGGCGCTCGCGGCCGGGGCGGAGGGCATCGGGCTGTGCCGCACCGAGCACCAGTTCCTCGGCGACCGACTGCCGCTGATCCGCCAGATGATCCTGGCGGGCACCGAGGAGGAGGAGCGCGAGGCGCTGATCCCGCTCGAAGCCTCCCAGCGCGAGGACTTCGAGCAGCTGTTCGAGGTCATGGACGGCAAGACGGTCGTGATCCGGCTGCTCGACCCGCCGCTGCACGAGTTCCTGCCCGACCCGGGCGAGCTGCGGCTCAAGGAGGCCACCGAGGGACTCAGCGACGAGGAGCGCAAGCTGCTCGAGGTCGCCGAGCAGCAGCACGAGCACAACCCGATGCTGGGGCTGCGCGGACTGCGGCTGGGCATCGTGCGTCCCAACGTCTACGCCGCCCAGGTCCGCGCGATCATCGGCGCGACCGTGGCCCGCGTACAGGCCGGCGGCGACCCGCGGCCGGAGATCATGCTGCCGCTGACCTCCACCTCCCAGGAGCTGGCGTGGGGCATCGAGCTGATCCACGACACGGCCAAGGAGGTCATGGAGGAAGCCGGCGTCGAGGTGAAGTACACCACCGCGACCATGGTCGAGACCCCGCGGGCCGCGCTGCGTGCTGGTGAGCTCGCGCCGATGGTCGACGCGTTCTCCTTCGGCACCAACGACCTCACGCAGCTGACCTTCGGGCTGTCGCGTGACGACGTCGAGGCCAGCTACCTGCCCACCGCCCTGGAGAAGGGCCTGATGCCCGTCGAGCCGTTCCGCTCCCTGGACCCCGCCGGGGTCGGGCGGCTGGTGGACCTGGCCGTGACCGAGGGTCGGGCGGTCAAGCCCGAACTGATCACCGGCATCTGCGGTGAGCACGGGGGCGACCCCGACTCGATTGCCTTCTGCCACGCGGTCGGGATGAACCACGTGTCCGCCTCGGCCTCGCGGCTGAAGGTCGCCCGGCTGGCGGCGGCCCACGCGGCGCTGGACCAGTCCGGTCCTGACGCCACCGCCTGAACCCACGCTGGCACCACCCGGTCGCCCGGTCCCTCTCCAGGGGCCGGGCGACCGGTCGTCTCGGCCCGAGAGGCCCCAGCCCGGCGTAGGCTCGGGTGCACCATGGAACGCCTCGAGCGCAGCTTGCAACGCGGCATCGCCGCCTACCGGTGGCTGGCGTGGGTGTGGATGGCCACCGTGTTGGTGCTGGCCCGCCGTGCGCTCGAGCGCCCGGTCGCCGCCGTCCTGCTGGTCGGCGCCGCGCTGCTGGTCACGGCCTGGCTGACGGTCCTGCTCACCCGGGACCCCGATCGGCTGCGCAGCCCGGTCGCGGTCGGGGTGGAGGTCGGGGTGGGTCTCGCACTGCTCGCCGCCGACGGGCTGGTGTACGCCCCGCCGCACGTGTTCACCGGCTCCCAGCCGCTGGGCGTGGCCTGGACCCTGGCCCCGCTGCTGGCCGCCGGGGTGGCCTTCGGTCCGCTCATCGGCGCGGCGACCGGGGCCGTGGCCGGAGCTGCCCGGGCGGTGTCCGCGGTGCTCGGCGTCGTGCCCGCACCGGTCGAGGAGCACTGGTTGGGCGCGCTGACCGCGGTGCAGGTCCTCGCCCTGGTCACCACCACGGTCCTCTACGCGCTGGCGGGCGGGGTCGCCGGGTACGGCGCGAGCCTGCTGCGCGACACCCAGCAGCGCCTCGCAGCCGCTGAGCGCACCCTGGCCGAAGCCCGCGCCCGGGAGGACGTCGCGCGCCGACTGCACGACGGGGTGCTGCAGACCCTCGCGGTCGTGGAGCGGCGTACCGAGGATCCCGACCTGGCCCGCCTCGCCCGTGAGCAGGAGCGCGACCTGCGCACGTTCCTCCTCGCACCGCCGGTGTCGGACTCGGTCGATCCGCCGGATCCGACCAACCCGCCGGATCCGGCCGACCCGCCGGTCCGGCAGGCACGGGTCCATGCGCTGGCCCAAGCGCTCGACGGCCCAGCCCGACGCTTCGAGCTCGCCTTCGACGGCCGCGTCGAGGTGCTGGTGCCCGACGACGTCGGGGCGCTCGACCCGCCCGTGGTGGACGCGCTGGCCGGCGCGGTCGGCGAGGCACTGACCAACGCCGGGCGCCATGGAGGGGCCGAGCGTGTCGTGGTCTACGTCGAACCGCAGGACGACGGGCAGGTGCTCGTGTGTATCCACGACGACGGCACCGGCTTCGACCCCACCGTGACCCCGACGGGGATCGGGCTGCCTCGCTCGATCCGGGGTCGCATCGCCGAGGTCGGAGGAGACGTCGAGGTGGTCTCCGCCCCGGGACGTGGCACCGAGATCCGCCTGACCGTCCCGCGCGCGTGACCGTCGGGGATGTCCAGGAGATCGGCCGCACCGCCCGGGTGTGCCACGAGCCGATCATCTGGGTGGTCGCGGTGCTGTCGGTGCTGGAGCTCGGTCCGGATCGTAGTCTGGCACCGGTGGCGGCCGGCAGGCTGCGTTCCTCGGGCTGATCGACGCCGCCTCCTTCGTGCGCACCGGGTTCTCTGCCCGCGAGGACGTGGCTCTGCGTGCCCCTGAACTACGCCACCGCATCCACGGCCTACTCACCACCCCCGACACCCCCAACTTGCTGCTTGACAGACACAGGAGCATCGCTGCGGTGGGTCGCTGCCTCGACGTTCACGGGCCGGTGGACCTGCCGGTCACCAGTGCCGGGGTGACCCGACGGATCGTTGACCGCACGCTGTCGCAGACACGGGGTGGTGATGGCCTACGCTGAGCGCAGCGGGGAGGTGTGGTCGTGACCCAGCGGGCAGCACCGCGGCGGGCGCCGGTCCGGGTCGTGCTCGCCGACGACCATCCGATCTGGCGTGACGGAGTCGCCGCCGACCTCGGTCCCGGCTTCGAGGTGGTGGGGGAGGCGGCCGCGGCTGACGAGGCCATCGCGGTGATCCGCGCCACCCGCCCCGATCTGGTGGTGTGCGACCTGAAGATGCCGGGCGGCGGGGGACTCGAGGTCGTGCGCGCCTGCGGGACGACGACCCGGATCGTGATCCTGACGGTCAGCGAGCAGGAACGCGACCTGCTTGACGCAGTGGCGGCCGGCGCCGTCGGCTACCTCACCAAGTCCGCGCCCGGCGACGAGCTGCGGGCCGCGCTGCTGCGGGCTGCTGCGGGGGAGCCGGTGTTCGCGCCGTCACTGGCCATGCTGGTGCTCGGTGAGTTCCGGCGGCTGGCCAAGCAGGCCACCGGCACCAGCCCGCTCACCGAACGGGAGCGTCAAGTGCTGCAGCACGTCGCCCGTGGCTACTCCTACCGCGAGATCGGCGAGCAGCTACACATCGCACCCAAGACCGTCGAGAACCACGTGCGCAACATCCTCGACAAGCTGCACCTGAGCCGACGGCAGGAGCTGGTGCGCTACGCCGTCGAGCACGGCATCGACTGACCTTCGACGGGCCCGGGGTAGGGACACCCCAGGACAGGATGGGGGATCGACCCGATGGTTGTGCCCGTCCCGGCAGCGCAGGCTGGGAGTACCACCCCAGGGAGCCTGCCATGTCGCACCTGCCGCCCCCCTCGTCCCCCCCGCTGGCACCTCCGCGCCGTCTCCCCGGATACGGACCCCCACCAACCAGGGCATCGGTGCCGCCGATCCCCGTCTCTGCGCCTCCGGCACCGCCGGCGAAGGGCAGCAGTGCGGAGCCCTGGGCTGCGTCGGACCCCGCCGCCTCACGCTCCAAGGCCGCCACCTGGGTTGCCGGCACCGGCGCGCTGCTGCTGCTGTCGGCGGCCGCGACCTTCCTGGCGGTCTCCTGGAGCCTGCTGGGTCTGCCGGCACGGGTGGCGATCGTCGCTGGGCTGACCGGATCGGCGCTGCTGGGCGGTCACCGCCTGCGTCGTCGGCTGCCGGCCGTCGGAGCGGTCGTCTACCACCTCGGCGCGTTGCTGGTGCCGGTCGACGTGCTGGGCCTGGGGCTTCAGTTGGAGCTTGGCGCGGCCGCGATCTGGACCTCGGTGGGTGCCACGGCGGTCGTGGCTCTGCCTCTTCTCGCCCTCACGGGCCGCTCCCGGACTCTGGCCTGGGGCGGCGTCGCGGGTGTCCCGGTCCTGGCCACGGGCATCGGGTTGTGGCAGGTGGGCACGGGTCTGGCTGCGCAGGTGCTGGTGCCCGCAGTCATCGTGGCCACTGCCGGTCTCCTGTTGGCGCTGCGCACCCGGAGCGACGCCGGTGACCGTCATGCCGCTGCCGGGCAGCCCGCCCAGCTCGGGCAGGTCGCCCAGCTCGGGCAGGTCGCCGACCGGGCCGCGCCGACCCTGGCTGCCGCCAGCGTTCTCGCCTCGCTGCTGGTGGCTCTGCTGGTAGCGGCGGGTCGTGCATTGGGTCTGCCGCTCACTCCCGCCGTCGCCGCCTGGGCCCCCGCGAGTTGGCTGCCGGCCGTGGTCGCGACCGTGATCGCGGTTGCCGCTCTGGTGGTGTCCGCCGCACGGCTGCGATCCTCGCTGATTGCCACCTTGGTCCCGTTGACGGTGACTGCAGGCGCACTCCTCGCCGTCCTACCGCCCGGCACCTCGCGTGCCACCCTGCTGTTGGTGCCTGCAGGCGCGTTCCTGCTGGTCCAGGCGGTCGCTCTGCTCGCTGTCCGGCTGTCGGACTGGAGCGCACCGCTTGGGCAGGGAGCCGCAGCGGTCGAGATCGGCGCCCTGTTGCTGGTGGGACTGCCGTCGCTGCTGGCCACCCTGGCGGGAGGGGAGTTCGTCGGCGTCGTCCCGGAGTATGCGGGCATGTTCGCGCTCGTTGGTGCTTCCTGGGCCCTCGGGGCTGCGCGACGGTGGCTGCCGGTCCGGATGGCCGACACCTCTGCGGTCCCCGGCACCTCCGGCGCAGCTCGCCAGTTGGTTCCAGCCCTGGTCGCCCTGGTCAGCCTCCATCTGGCCGCGGCTCTCGCATCCCTCGGCGTACCCCGCGCGGGGGGCGGGCTGGTCCTCGCTGGCACCGCGTGCCTGCTGTTGGCCCTGCTGCCCCGTGCGATCCACGCAGCCGCGATCGCTTCCAGCGTCGCGGTCCTACTCCTGCTGATCGCAACCGCCGCTACGGCCCGTGGTGTCAGCGCCTACGTGGTCGCCGTGGCGGCGGCAGCGGCGACCGGTCTTGCCGCCCGGTGGCTGCGTGCCGACCGGGATCAGCTGCTGGCCGTTGTGCTGCTCAGTTCCGGAGCGTTGCTGGCGGTCTCTGGTGCGCTCATCACCGCCCCCCAGGTCGGAGGCCGGCTGGTTGGTACCGCCATCGCGGTTGGTTCGCTGCTGCTGCTCGCGGCGCTCAGCGATGACCGTCCCGTCGACGCCGATCTGCTGCGGGGCAGCGCTATCGTCGGCACGGTTGCACTGCACGGGTTGGCGACGGAGGCCTGGTGGTTGGCCCTCGGAGTCCTGATCTGGGTGCTGGCCGACGTCCTGCGCCTGCGCCGCCCTCGCCTCGCGGCCTTGGGAGCCGTGACTCTGGTCCAGACGGTGGCCACCGGTGGCCTGGCGATGGGTCTCGACGCCGAGGTACTCGGTGCCATCCTGCTGGGCATCGGTGTCCTCGCCGGATGCGCCGCCGTGCTGGTTCCCCAGCCCTGGTTGCCCGCCCCCCTGACCCTGGCACTGCTGTCCGGGCCGCTGGGATGGGTGATGGTCGCGGACCACCCCGAGTTGCGCGCTGCCCTGACCATCGTTGTCGGACTGTCGATCGCAGCGCTGGCCGCCTGGCGGGGTCGCGTGCTGGTTGCCCACCTCGGTGGTGTCATGGCCCTGCTCGCGACGTGGCATCTGCTTGAACTCCTGCAGGTGCAGGCCTTGGATGTGTGGGTCCTGCCCGTCGCCCTGTATCTCTGGGCGGCCGGCCTCCCGGCACGTCGGGGAGGGACCAGTTCGTGGATGATCGATGTACCACCTCTGCTGCTGGTTGCGGTCCCGGCGTTGGTCGAACGACTGGCCGGTGGACCGGGTGGTCACAGTCTGCTGGTCGGCGGGCTCGCCCTGCTCGCGGTCGCCGGGGGCGGGCTGCTACGCCTGGGCGGTCCGCTGGTCGTCGGCACGGTGCTCCTCGTCTCCGTGGTGCTGATCGAGGTCCTCCTGGTGGTCGCCGGCGTCCCGACCTGGGCGTGGCTCGCCCTTGGTGGGGTGGTCCTGCTGGTCACGGCAGCGCTGATCGAACGGTCCGGAAACCCAGTGCAGGCGGTACGCGAGAGGGTGGCAGGCTTCCGCCAGCGCTGGTCCTGATGGTGGCTCGCGCAACACGCCGCGGCCCCAGTCACCCGTCGTCGTCGACTCGCGCACCCCCAGGACTCGGGAGCACTTGACAGCCGCTACCCGGGATGTCGACAGATGTCGCCATCGTCGGTGCTCCCGACCGCACCGCTCGTGCGAAGCGATCTGCGCCCCAGGGCTGCCGGCAACGACGTGCAATGGTCGAGCCTCGAGCCTCGGGGGCAACGCTTCCGGGCGAGGCTCGGTCAGATGACGCAGATGCCACGGGGAAGGCCGGCACACACCATCCGCCCTCGGGGGCAAGGTTGAAGAGCCACAGCCTGATGCGCCGGTCGTTCCCGACCTGGTCGCCCCACCGCCGTCCGGGTGCCGCCGGCCCCGGTCCTGCCCCGGTCCTGGTCCGGCCGTTTGGGGTCGGCCAGTCAGGGTGGGCCCGGGGTGGGCCCGGGGTGGGCCCGGGTCAGTCGGGGTGGGTTTTGGGGTGCAGCCGACGTTGGTGGGGTGGCAGGCTGGTCGCGCGCTGCCGGCCGCGGCTGACGGTGACGACAGCATCGACGGTCATGTCCAGGCGCCA
>SLLJ01000441.1 GCA_007134165.1 Nitriliruptoraceae bacterium
TCGGTCACGAGACCTACCGCTGCGGCCCGGCTGCCGAACCCCCGAAGGTTCGGCAGCCGTCGCTCCCCGCCCTGCCCGGCAACCGCCCCGGCGCCTGGCACCGACATCGACTCGCGCGCCCCTTGTCGAGGCTCACCGGAAACCCCCGGTGGCGCTTGTCGAAGTCCCCGATGGTTCGGGGTGTCAAGGGACGGTGGGACTTCCCTCTGGTCGGCCGGTTGGGCCGGCTGGCAAAGTCGCGGTCGGGGGTTCGGATGGGCCTCGTCAATGGGGCCTATCGGGGTGAGGTGGAGCGGTCCGCCAGGTTCCGGTTGGGCGGTGCAGATCGAGTCGGGCCAACCGTGCAAGGTTGACATCCGGCTCCGGTGGCGTCCCAGTCGGCATCGATCTTGGCAAGGCTTCGTGGCCGGGCTCGACGCCGGGCTCGGAGCAGATGCCCGAGTTTGCGCTCGGCGTTCGGGCGAGTGGCTCACAGCTGGCGCCCTACTCCGATACGAACGGTGGCGCCCTTCAACGCCGACACGTCCATCAACCTGAGCCGGGAGTGCCCTGCTCGCCCGAAGCTGGTGCCCGGCAGCGAGAGCCGAGCAGGCATTGCGCCCGGCTGGCACCACCCTCCGCCGCGCTCAGCCCTCGGTGATGTGCGCCCAGCCGCGTGAGCGGTCCACCGCCTCGTGCCAGCCGTCGAGCAGCCGGCGCCGCTGGTGGCGCTCCATGCTCGGCTCGAAGCGACGATCCAGCTGCCAGACGTCCTTGATGTCCTCGGTCGAGGCCCACACCCCGGCGCCGAGCCCGGCGAGGTAGGCCGCGCCGAACACGGTGGTCTCGAGGTTCTTGGGGCGCAGCACCGGTACGCGCAGCACGTCGGCCTGGAAGCGGCACAGCAGGTCGTTGGCGGCCGCGCCTCCGTCGACGCGCAGCTCGGCGAGGTCCTGCTTGGCCTCGCGCTCCATCAGCATCGCCACGTCCACCGTCTGGTAGGCCATGGCTTCGATCGCCGCGCGGGCGAGGTGGGCGCGACCCGTGCCGCGGGTCAGGCCGACCAGCGTGCCACGCGCGTACTGGTCCCAGTGCGGAGCGCCAAGGCCCGCGAAGGCCGGCACCAGGTACACGCCGTCGTTGCCGTCCGGCGCCTGCTCTGCCAGCTGTTCGGTGTCGGCGGCATGGTCGATGATCCCCAACTGGTCGCGCAACCACTGCACGCTGGCTCCGGTGATGAAGATCGCGCCCTCGAGGGCGTAGGTGACCTTGCCGTCGATCTGCCAGGCCACCGAGGTCAGCAGCCCACGGGTGGAGTCGACCGCTTCCTCGCCGGTGTTCATCAGCAGGAAGGATCCGGTGCCGTAGGTGTTCTTCGACATGCCCGGCTCCCAGGCCCCCTGGCCGAACAGCGCGGCCTGCTGGTCACCGGCGATGCCGGTGATCGGGGCACTGATGCCCAGGAACGCCTCGGGGTCGGTGTGCCCCAGGTCCCCGGAGCTGTCGCGCACCTCAGGCAGCACGCGATCCGGGATCTCGAGCAGGTCGAGCATGGTCGTGCTCCACCGCCCCTTTCGGATGTCGTAGAGCATCGTGCGCGAGGCGTTGGACGGCTCGGTCAGATGCTCGCGGCCGTCGGTGAGCTTGGCGACCAGCCACGTGTCGATAGTCCCGAACGCCAACTCCCCGGCTTCCGCTCGACGACGGGCACCGTCGACGTTGTTGATGAGCCAGGCCAGCTTCGTACCCGAGAAGTAGGCATCGACCACCAGACCGGTGCGGCGACGGATCGCCACACCGTGTCCGTCGGTCTTGAGCCGGTCGGAACGCGCCGAGGTGCGACGGTCCTGCCACACGATGGCGGGGTGCACCGGACGCAGGGTGTCCCGCTCCCACAGCACGGTGGTCTCGCGCTGGTTGGTGATCCCGACGCAGGTGACCTCCCCGGGCTGCGTCTCGCTGTCGCGCAGCGCGTTGGCGCAGGCGGTCTGGGTCGCGGTCCAGATCGAATCGGCGTCGTGCTCGACCCAGCCGGGTCGCGGGAAGATCTGGGGGAACTCCTCGTAGCCGCTTCCCAGGATCGTCCCGTGCTCGTCGATCACGAACCCGCGCACCCCGGTCGTGCCCTCATCGATCGACAGGATCCGTGCTCCCACCATGGCCTCCTCGGTTCGGCGTGCTCGTCCGCCCGCGCGCTGCCGTTCGAGCCTAGAGGAGCCGTCCCGTGGCTGCCCTAGGCTCAGGCTGACGACCCGTGTGCTCGGAGCCCGCTGATGCCCGCCGACCGCGCTGCGCTGCTCGACCTCGCCGTTGAGATCGCCGAGGAGGCCGGGACGCTGCTGGCCGGCTTCGCGCAGCGCCGTCTGGACGGCGAGGATCTGGACGTGAGCGCGAAGTCCTCGGCGACCGATCCGGTCTCCGAGGCGGATCGGGCAGCCGAACGACTGATCGCCGAGCGGCTGCTGGCCGCACGACCCGATGACGGCCTGCTGGGCGAGGAGGATCAGGCCAGCCGCCGGGGCACGTCGGGACTGCGGTGGGTGGTCGACCCACTGGACGGCACGGTCAACTTCCTGTACGGGCTGCCGGCCTGGTCGGTGTCGGTGGCCTGCGAAGACGACCAGGGCACCCTGATCGGCCTCGTGCATCACCCAAGCAGCGGCCAGACCTTCCGAGCCAGCCGCGGCGAGGGCGCCTGGCGGGGGCAGCAGCGTCTGGCGGTCAGCCGAGTCGAGGATCCGGCGCGGGCGCTGGTCGCCACCGGCTTCTCCTATGACCCGGCGACCCGGGTGGATCAGGCTCGGGATCTGCTGCGGCTGGTGCCGATCGTGCGGGATGTGCGTCGCTTCGGATCTGCCGCGTTGGACCTGGCCTGGTGTGCCGAGGGGAGGGTGGACGGCTACGTCGAGTTCGGACTGCAACCCTGGGACTGGGCGGCGGGCGCGCTGCTGGTCACCGAGGCGGGCGGGAGATTCAGCCTGATGCAGCGCCGACTCGGTGGACATCTGCGCTCCGGTCTGGTCGCCGCGGGCCCGGCGATGCACGCTGCGCTGCTCGCCTGGCTGGAGGTGCCTGCGGTCCCGGCCGCCGGCGTACCGCCGGACCCGGACCCGGCTGCGGGGGCGGGAGCATGAGCGACCTGATCGATCTGCGCTCCGACACGGTGACCCGCCCGACGCCGGGGATGCGCGCGGCCATCGCGGCCGCTGAGGTCGGCGACGACGTCTACGGTGAGGATCCCACGGTTCGGGCCCTGGAGGAGGAGGTGGCCGCCCGCTTCGGCCGCGAGGCGGCGCTACTGGTGCCCAGCGGGTTGATGGCCACGCAGGTGCTGCTACGGGTCCTGACCCGACCGGGCACCGAGTTGGTCTGCGAGTCCGACGCGCACGTGGTGGCCTACGAGGTCGGCGCGGCCGCGATCAATGCCCAGGTGCAGACCCGGACCCTCGACGGCGACCGAGGTCGACTCGACGCCGACCGGGTCCGCGCGGCGTTGCGACCGGCGTCCTTCCCCTACACCGAGGTGGCGGCGATCTCGGTCGAGGAGACGACCAATCGGGGCGGGGGAGCGGTGCACGGCCTGGCTCGGCTCCGGGCGCTGCGGCACCTGGCCGATGAACGGGGGGTGGCGTTGCACGGGGACGGCGCCCGGCTGTTCAACGCACTGGTCGCCACCGGCGAGCCGGCCCGTGAGGTCGCGGCCACCTTCACGGCGTTCAGCGTCTGCCTGTCCAAGGGCCTGGGTGCGCCGGTCGGCTCGCTAGCGGTGGGGGACGCCGCGGCGATCGAGGAGGCCCGCGTTTGGCGCCGCAGGTTCGGCGGTGCGATGCGCCAGGCAGGGGTGCTGGCCGCCGCAGGTCGCTACGCGCTCGCCCACCACGTCGAGCGACTGGCCGAGGACCATGCCAATGCCCGATCGATCGCCGGGCGGCTGGCCGAAGCCTGCCCCGGGTCGGTGGACCCCGCCACGGTGACGACCAACATCGTCTACGTCGAGACCTCGCCGCGGTCGGCAGCCGAGGTGGTCGACGCCTTGCGTGCCGATGGGGTGCTGGTCGGGGCGATGGGGCCGAGCCTGCTCAGGCTGGTCACCCACCTGGACGTGGATGCGTTCGGCTGTCGACGGGCCACCGACCTGCTGGTCGCGGCGTGCTCGGGGTGAGCCCGACGCGGACCGCCGGGTTCAGCCCGATGCCGAGCGCCCCCACGCCCCGACTCGACGGTCCTCGGTGGGTGCGGCCAACTGCCGCCCGGCCGCATCGGTGAAGCGCAGCAGGATGTCACGCAGGGTCAGAAGGTCCTCGCGGATCAGCGCCTGCGGACCGTCGACCAGGGCCAACTCGGGGCGGGGGTGCACGTCGATGATCAGGCCGTCGGCACCGACCGCGATCGCCGCGCGGGTCAGCGGGAGCACCAGTTCGCGCTTGCCGCCGGAGTGCGACGGGTCGATGACCACCGGCAGGTGGGTCAGCGACTGGGCGACCGGCACCGCCGACACGTCGAGGGTGTTGCGGGTCATCGGCTCGTAGGTGCGGATCCCGCGCTCGCACAGCACGATCTGCAAGTTGCCGGTGTGGGCGACGTACTCGGCCGCCATGATCCACTCGTCGATGGTGGCGGTCAGCCCACGTTTGAGTAGGACCGGCTTGCCGGCCATGCCGACTTCCTTGAGCAGCTGGAAGTTCTGCATGTTGCGGGCGCCGATCTGCAGCATGTCGGCACGGGCCGCGACGGCGTCGACGTCCGCAGGGGTCACCACCTCGGTCACGAACGGCATGTCCAGGTCGTGGGACACCCCGTTGAGGATGTCGAGCCCCGCCTCGCCCAGACCCTGGAAGGCGTAGGGCGAGGTGCGCGGCTTGTAGGCCCCGCCCCGCAGGATCGTCGCACCGGCCTCCTTGGCCATGCGGCAGGCCTCGGCGGTCTGCTCCTCGGTCTCCACCGCACACGGCCCCGCGATCAGGGTCACGGTCTCTCGACCGATGGGTACGTCCCCGACCCACACCGTCGAGGGACGCGGGTGCGCGTCGTTGCTGACCAGCTTGTAGGGCCGGCTGACCCGGATGACGTCCTCGACGCCGGGGTAGGCGTGCAGCGGAAGCTCCGCGAAGTGGGCGAGGTCACCCACCAGGCCGATGATGGTCTGGTGCTTACCACGAGAGACGAAAGCGTCGCCGCCCACGTCCTTGATGGCCTTGACCACCTTGTCGACATCGGTGTCGTTGGCGCTGGAACGCATGACCACGACCATCGTCGTGTCCTCCCTCGTCACGGGCTCGCTCCCTCATGGACGCCCCGGAACGACCGAGCCCCGGGCGGCGTCCCCGGGGCTTCGAGCGGCGGTGCGGTTGTTGTCGTTTCAGGTGACCAACGCGCGCTCGACCCCGGGCCCAGGAAAAAACACGTAGGCACGGAACCCGAGGAAGGCGATGCTGAGCGTGGTCATGGCGCGCACTGTAGCAACCGCATCGAGACGTGCACGGCACCGACGTCTGGGCGGCGACGACCGTGCGGTGCCAGCGAGCGGTTGGCGGACCCGGTGTCCGGGGATGCGGCCGTCCGCTCTGCGGCAACCACGGGTGCACGGCCGAGGCTGCTGCGGCGCCTACCATCGCCGCTGGCGCTCGAGCCGGCGCCGCTGCAGACGCCGGCGCCGACGACCGCGCCGCGGCGGCCGATTCCCACCATGCCGAGCTGACGTACCCGCCACCTCCCCTGACCGGAGCGAGTGATGCCCACGAGTGCGACCACGTGAGCGCCGATTCGCCGACCGGGTTCTTCGCGTCACCGCCGACGCGCATCCGCGCGGGCAGCCAGGGACGTAGGTGCATCTCGTGCAGCACGATCAACGATCGGGGTCGAGAGATCTGCGGCCGCTGCGGCGCCGACCTCGACACCGGCCGCGAACTCCCTCATCTCGCAATGCGCGATGCGGGGATGGCGCCACCTCCAACCCCAGTCGTTCGGCGTCGACGTCGATGGGTCGGGCCCATCCTCACGATTCTGCTGGCCGGCTTCCTGGCCTTTGCTGGCCTGGTGCTGGCCGAGGTTGGCCCCTTCAGCCCGCAGATCAATCTGCCCGAGGCCGAGTTCGACCCGCAGGTCTACACCCCTGAGCCTGCCGGCATCAGGCTCTTGGACCTGGCCGCAGCCACGATCCTCGACGATGAGTCCGGAACCTACGACCCCCGGCTACTGGTCGACGACGACCCGGAGACCGCATGGCGCTCCGACCCGTCGCAGCTGCCCGGTGACGCGCCCGAGACGCTCGAGCTCACCCCCGAGCGCCCCATCTGGCTCGCCGCGATCGAACTGCGCAACGGCGCCCAGGCGAGTACGGCTGCCTACGACCGCAGCTCACGGGTGCGTCGGGCGCTGATTCGGGTCGACGGCGGAGCCACGGTGCTCGTCGAATTACTCGACGCTGGGCTGCACGCCCAGCGCTTCGACCTCGAACAGCCGCTGTTGACCACCAGCATCCGCATCGAAGTCCTCGACGTGTTCCAGGGCGAGACCGACAACCTGGCGATCTCCGACCTCGACGTGGTGGGGTGGGTGGCGACCGGCGACGACGTGACGTTGGCGCAGCAGCGCGCCGAGTTGCTCCCCGCCGGAGCCGGCAACGGCTGAGCAGCCGGGTTCGAGCCGTCGCGCGAGGTCAGCCCTCGTAGGCGAACAGCACGATGACCTCACCACGGAACCGAGAGGCGCCCCCGGCCGGCTCCTGATCGAACACCCGACCCGGGTTGAGCAGCGCGCCGAACCCGCCACGCCGCTCCACCTCGACGCGGAACCCGAGCGCTTCGAGCTCTGCGACCGCCGCATCGACCTGCTGGTCACGGACGTTGGGCACCGGGATGGGCCGCGGTCCGTCAGAGACCTCGAGTTCGACGACCTCGCCGCGGATCAGGCTGCGGCCGGCCTCGGGGCGCTGGGCCAGGACGTGGCCCGCCGGAACGTCCTCGTCGTAGCGGCGCTCGATGGCTTCGCCGGCCAGACCGAGCCGGGCGAGGGTGGCCAGCGCCTCGGCCAGCGGCTCACCGACCACGGCCGGAACCTCCACGGGCGGCGGGCCCAGGGACACGACCACCACCACCCGGCTCGCCTCGTCGATCCGGGTGCCGGCCTCCGGTTGCGTGCGCAGGATCCGGCCGGGGTCGATGGCCTCATGGTGTTCGCGTTCCACTTCGAGGTCGAGGCCGGCGTCGCGCAGCGAACTGGCGCCGCTCACGAGCGGCTCGCCCACGACGTCGGGGACGTCGACCTGGCGTGGGCCGGCCGACAACGTGAGGTGGACGACCGTGCCGGTGCGGGCCTGACCGGTCGGGTCCTGTGCGACGACATGGTCGATGGGGACGTCGAGGTCGTGGGTGCGGTCGGGTTCGACCTCGACCTCGAAGCCGGCGTCGATCAGCGTCGCGCGGGCCAGGCTGTCGGGGGTGCCCAGCAGGGTGGGGATGGGCGTGATCGGGGCCAGCACGCGGTCCCAGAGCAGGTAGCCGCCGCCGGCTGATGCCGCCAGCAGACCCACGACCAGGAGGAGTACCAGCAACCGTCGACGTGCAGAGCCGCGGGATCGGTGCGCCGGTCCGCGCTGGCTGCCGGAGGCCGTGGGTGAGGGAAGCCGGACTACCGCCTCCGCGTCCGCCGGGATCGGCGGCGGCCCGTCGGTTCCAGGTCGTGGGGGGTGAGGTCGCGGGGGGTCGGGTCGTGGGGGGTCGGGGCTGTTGCGTTCGGTCGGCGGGGCGAGCCCGTCGAGTCGGCTGGTGTCCCCCTCGATTCGGCCCGTCGGCCTGGAGTCGGAGGCTGGTTGCTCGGCGTCCGATCGGCGCTTGCGCTGCTGGCGCCTGCTGCGCTCGTTGCGTGTGCTCTGGCCACCCTCGTCGCGTCGCCGATCGGCAGTGCCTCTCCACAATGCGGCCGGCAGCCGCAGTCGTTGTGGACGCTGGGTCAGCGCCGTGGGCGTGTCCTCGACCGGCAGCAGTGCGGTCGCGGAGTGCGGGCGGTCGTCATCGCCCGCCACGGCCCCGCTGAGCAGTCCGGTCAGTTCGGGCAGCTGCGGTCCGTCGGCCACCGCGCGCTGCAGCAGTTGGTCGAACGCGCGGGCGTCTTCGGGACGCCGGTCGCGGTCGACGGTGGTTGCGGCCAGCACCAGGGCATCGAGCTCCGGCGCGATCCCGGTGCGCACGGCCGACGGCGCTGGAACCGAACGGGAGGTGTGGGCCACCGCCGTGGCGAACGGCGACTCGCCCTCGAAGGGCGGCCGGCCGGTCAGACATTCGAACAGCACCACCCCGAGCGCGTAGACGTCCGCGCGCGGGTCGAGACGCTCACCGCGCACCGCCTCGGGGGAGAGGTAGTGGGGCGAGCCGACCAGAACCTCCTCGCCGAAGGTGGCTGTGGCGCTGGCGGCCGCGCGTGCCAGGCCAAAGTCGGTGAGGCGCACCGAAGCGTCCGACCCGAGCAGGATGTTCTCGGGCTTCACGTCACGGTGGATAAGCCCGGCCTGGTGAGCGGCGCCGAGACCGGCGGCGGTCGGACCGAGTACTCCCAGCACCTCCTGGGCGCTGAGCCGGTGCTGGCTGCCGAGCACGTCGCGCAGGGACACGCCGACCACCAGTTGCATGACCAGGTACGGACCGTCGTCGGTCTCCCCCCAGTCGTGCACGGCAACGACATTCGGGTGGCTGAGTCCGGCCGCGGCCTGTGCCTCTCGGCGGAAGCGGTCGAGGAAGGACGGATCGTGCGCGAGGTGGGCATGCAGCAGCTTGACGGCGACCTCACGCTCGAGCGCCCGGTCCCACGCGCGGTGGACGGTCGCCATGCCACCGCGCCCGAGCTCGCCGCGCAGCAGGTAACGGCCCCCGACCTCGGTGGGGACGGTGTTGCGGTCAGGAGGAGTGGCCACGCGGTCAAGGGTACGGGCTGTTGGGCTTCCGGCCGCGGAGGTGACGTCCGGGGCGGGGGGTCGGCGCGCGAGGTGAGCAGGCCCGCTAGCTGCGGACCTGCGGTGCTCAGCGCGCCGAGATCCGATCGAGCCGGTCGCGCAGCGTCTCGTAGCGCACCTCGAGGTCCTCGATCAGGCCGCGTACCTCGCTGAGGCCGCCGCGCACCTGCTCCAGGCCGGCCTGCACCGCGGCAATCCCCTGCTCGACCTCCTCGAGCTCGCCGCGCAGCTGGGTGGTGGCGGAGTCGAGCTGCTCGCGGATCTCCTCGGTGAGCTGCTCTTCGAGCTCCTCGGCCAGCGCCCCACGTGCTTCGATCTCGCCGGTGAGCTCCTCGGCGGTCGCCTCCAGCTGCTCATCGAGCGCGCTGACCGCACCCTCCAGGGCCTCGAGACGGGTGCTGGTGCGGTCACGGAGTTGCTCGGTCCGAACCGCCGTGACCTCGTCATCGAGGGTCAGCACCCGCTCCTCGAGCTCGGCGATCCGGGCGTCGCGCAGTTCGAGCGCGCCGCGCAGTTCGTCGATCGCCGCTGCAGTCTCCGGGCTGCCCGAGCCACATCCGGCCAGACCGAGTGCGACCAGCGAGACAGCGGCGACGAGCAGCGCACGGCGGGAGCGGCGATCCGGGGTGGGGCGGCGTCGCTCGCCGTCACGCAGATGCCCCCCGTCACGGGGATGCTCGCCGTCACGATGCGGCGGACGGGAATCGCGACACGGTCGCGGACGGGCACGACGGTTGGGGCGGCACATGGGGCGTAGGGTACGGCTCGAAGGTTCACCCAGCGTGCAACCGGTGTCGGCCGCCGATGCGGCGCTCTGTGGTCGTGCGCCTTGGTCGGGCCTCGTTCCGCACCCTGGCCGCAGCCCGCCGACCCATCCCACCCGACCCATCCCACCCGACCCA
>SLLJ01000005.1 GCA_007134165.1 Nitriliruptoraceae bacterium
CGCACGGTGGTGCGCGGCCGGGGCCGACCCGCCGCGCTCTACCTGCTCACCGAGACCGCGAGCGCCCTGTTCCCGCAGCGTTATGATGCGTTCGCTTCCGAGATGCTGGCGTTCCTGACCGACGCCCACGGACGCGATGGTCTGCGAGCGTTCCTGCGGTGGCGGATGCAGCGCGAGGTCGATGCCCTGCGCAACGCCGTCACCGCGGAGGATCTCCACGACCGGGTCGCGCAGCTGGCGGGGGCACTGACCGACGCCGGCTTCGACGCCTCCGTGGCCCCCGACGGCGAGGGCTTGGCGCTCCGCCAGCAGCACTGCACCATCGAGGGCATCGCCCGCGAGCACCCCGAGGTCTGCGCCTACGAAGCGGCATCGTTCTCGACCGTGCTCGGCCGCGACGTCGTGCTCTCCCGGCGCGAGACGCTCGCCGAGGGTGGGCACGCCTGCGTCTGCCACATCCGCGCGCGACGCCCCGCCACCACCGACCCGAGCACCACCACCGCCACGAACCCCGTTTCGAGCAGCCCGAGTTCCCCGCCTCAGCAAGGAGCCTACCAGTGAGCCAGACCGAGATCACCCTGCCACAGGTCAGCGAAGCCCGGGCCAACCAGGACCAGGTCGCCCAGGATCTCGCCGACTACAAGTTCGGCTGGTCGGACAGCGACGAGGGCTATGCCTTCACGTCCGGACGCGGTCTGACCCGCGAGATCGTCGCCGCCATCAGCGAGCGCAAGGGCGAGCCGGCCTGGATGCGCGACCTGCGGCTGCGGGCGTTCGCCGCCTACGAGCGCCGGCCGATGCCCAACTGGGGTGGACCCGCACTGGCCGACATCAAGTTCGACGACATCTTCTACTACGTCGAGGCCTCCGAGGGGCAGGCCGACTCCTGGGAGACGCTGCCGCCGGAGATCCTCGAGACCTACGAGAAGCTCGGCATCCCGCAGGCCGAGCGTGAGCGGCTGATCGCCGGGGTCGCCGCGCAGTACGAGTCCACCGTGCTCTACCACAAGGTCCGCGAGGACCTCGAGGAGCAGGGGGTCATCTTCCTCGACACCGACGCCGGCCTCGCCGAGCACGAGGACCTCTTCCGCCAACACTTCGCCACCGTCATCCCACCCAACGACAACAAGTTCGCCGCGCTCAACACCGCGGTGTGGTCGGGCGGCTCGTTCATCGTGATCCCCGAGGGGGTCAAGGTCGACATTCCGCTGCAGGCCTACTTCCGCATCAACAAGCAGAACATGGGCCAGTTCGAGCGCACGCTGATCATCGCCGAGCCCGGCTCCTACGTGCACTACGTCGAGGGCTGCACCGCGCCGATCTACTCGTCGGACTCGCTGCACTCCGCGGTGGTGGAGATCATCGTCAAGGAGGGCGCCCGGGTTCGCTACACGACGATCCAGAACTGGTCCAACAACGTCTACAACCTCGTGACCAAGCGAGCCGTTGCCCAGAAGAACGCGACCATGGAGTGGATCGACGGCAACATCGGCTCCAAGCTCACCATGAAGTACCCGGCGGTGTGGCTCACCGGCGAGGGCGCCAAGGGCGAGGTGCTCTCGGTCGCCTACGCCAACGACGGCCAGCACCAGGACGCCGGCGCCAAGATGGTGCACGCCGCGCCGTACACCACCTCGAACATCTTGTCCAAGTCCATCTCCAAGGGCGAGGGCCGCACCTCCTATCGGGGGCTGGTCGCCATCAACGAAGGCGCGCACCACTCCCGCGCGGCCGTCAAGTGTGACGCGCTGATGCTCGACGAGACCTCCCGGTCGGACACCTACCCGTACATGGAGATCGAGCAGGACGACGCCACCATCGAACACGAGGCAACCGTCTCGAAGCTGTCCGACGACCAACTATTCTACTTCCAGCAGCGCGGCATCGACGAGGACGAGGCCACCGCCATGATCGTGCGCGGCTTCATCGAGCCCATCGCCCGCGAGCTGCCGATGGAGTACGCCGTCGAACTCAACCGGCTCATGGCCATCGAGATGGAGGGCGCGATCGGCTGACGCCCACGCCCAGCTCGTCGCGCCCCGCCGAGCCGCGGGGCGCGATCAGCGCCGGGGCCTGCAGGTGATCCCGTCCCCGACCGTTCTTCCTCCGCCTCCCAGCCACAGGAACCTGCCACCGTGACCCTCGATGCCCTCACCGATGCCGGCCTCGCCGCCCTCAGCGACGCGGCTGGAGACCCGACCTGGCTGCGCGAACAGCGCCGGGCCGCGCTGGCCCGTACCCGTGATCAGGCCTGGCCCGACAGCCGCCGCGACGAGTTCTGGCGCTCGACCCCCTTCTCCAAGCGCTTCGACGTGCACGTGCCGATCGTGGGCGCCGAAGCCGAGCGCGCCGAACCCGCCGAGACACCTGCTTCGCTGGTCGAAACCCTCGAGGTCGAGGCCGCACTCGCCCGCGTGGTCGACGGCCGGCTCGTCGAGGTCCTGCTGCCCGTGGCCATGCACGCCGCGGGGGTGATCGTGACCGACCTGTCCACCGCCGCCCGCGAGCACGAGGAGCTGGTCCGGCCCCACCTCGGAGCGCTGACCACCTCCGGGTCGGGCAGTGGCGCCGACGAGGACCGCACCATCGGGGTCAGCGACGCGGCCTGGACCGCCGGGGTGTTCATCCACGTGCCCGCCGAGGTCGAGCTCACCGCTCCCATCTCGGTGCACATGCACGCCACCGCCTCCGGGGCGCACCTGCCCCGGGTGCTGGTCGTCATCGGCCACCACGCCTCGGCCTCGGTGTACCTCGAGCACACCTCCGCGGGCAAGGGCCATCCCATCCTCGTGGACGAGGTCGTCGAGATCGTCGCCCAGGACGCGGCCCGGGTGCAGGTCGCCTCCTTGCAGGAGTGGGGCGACGAGGTCGCGCACCTCTCGCTGCAGAAGACCGCGGTGTACCGCGATGCTGAGGTGACCCATCTGTCGGTGACCACCGGCGGGGCCACCGTGCGCCTGCGTCCCGAGTTCGACCTGCTCGGACCCGGAGGCCGGGTGCGGCCGTTGGGCATCTACTTCGCCGACGACGGCCAGTGGTTCGACCTTCAGCCCTACGTGCGTCACCTCGCACCGCGGGCCTCCTCCGACGTGCTGTTCAAGGGGGCCCTGCAGGGCCGCAGCCGCACCGTGTTCCGCGGCAACGTGTTCGTGCACCGTGACGCGGTGGGCACCGACACCGACGAGAACAACCGCACGCTGATCCTCACCGAAGGCGCCCGGGCGGACGCCACCCCGTTCCTCGAGATCGAGTGCTCGGACATCACCGCCGGGCACGGCTCGGCCACCGGCCAGATCGACGCGCGCTACCTGTATTACCTGCAGTCGCGTGGTATCCGCCGGGCCGACGCGCTGCGTCTGATCGTGCACGGGTTCTTCCGTGAGGTGCTCAGCGAGATCGACCTGCCCGGCATCGAAACCCGTGCCGCCGACCACATCGAGCGTGAGATCGCCCAGGCCGACCTCGATGCCATCACCATCGATGACGCCGCCCTGCGTGACCGCGAGGAGGAGTGAGCGCCGTGCCCCCCACCAACGTCACCGCCCTCGACGACCTCGAGCCCGGCGTGCCCCATCGCGTCGACGTCGATGGCGTCCCCGTGTGCCTGGTCCGCGTCGACGCCTCCTCCGTCAAGGCCGTGTACGACACGTGCTCCCACCAGGAGTGGTCGCTGGCCGACGGCGGACTGGTGTTCGGCAACGGCGTCGAGTGCAGCCTGCACGGCTCGACCTTCGACCTGGATACCGGTGCCCCCGAATCCCTGCCCGCGGTCCGACCCGTGCCCGTGTTCTCGGCCACCGTCGCCGACGGCCGGGTCCTCATCGACGTGACCGCCCCCACCAATGACGCGCCGTTCCCCGAGCACTGAACCCTCCCACCCGCCCCGGAGACCCCCACACCATGGCTGACCTCGAGATCCGCGACCTGACCGTCGAAGCCGACGGCACCGAGATCCTGCGTGGCGTCACGCTCGACCTCGACCTCGGCCGCACCATCGCCCTGATGGGCCCCAACGGTTCGGGCAAGTCCACCCTGGCCTATGCCATCGCCGGCCACCCCCTGTACGACATCACGGGTGGCACGATGACCTGGCAGGGCACCGACCTGTCCGAGTTGTCCCCCGACGAGCGCGCCCGACTGGGGGTGTTCCTGGCCATGCAGTACCCGGTCGAGGTCCCCGGCGTGTCGGTCACCAACTTCCTGCGCACGGCGCTCAACGCCGTCTCCGGTGAGGAGGTACCGATCCGGCAGTTCATGACTCGGCTCAAGGCCGAGATGGCCGACCTCGGCGTCGACGAATCCTTCCTCCAGCGCTCGGTCAACGAAGGGTTCTCCGGCGGAGAGAAGAAGCGCTTCGAGATCCTGCAGCTGGCGCTGCTGCGCCCCCGACTCGCGGTGCTCGACGAGACCGACTCGGGTCTCGACGTCGATGCGCTCAAGACCGTGGCCGAAGGCGTCGACCGGCTGCGCGGAGCCGACCTCGGGGTGCTGATCATCACCCACTACACCCGCATCCTGCGCTACATCCGTCCCGACGAGGTCCATGTCATGTTCGAGGGCCGGATCGCGGCCTCCGGCGGCCCGGAGCTCGCCGACGAGCTCGAGGCCGGCGGCTACGAGTCGCTGCGCGCCAGCGCCTGAGACCACCCAACCGCCCTGCAAGGGAGGCACATGACCATCGACGTCGCCACCGTGCGCAAGCAGTACCCGACCCTCCAGCAGGAGGTCGACGGTCGGCGGCTGGTCTACCTCGACTCGGCCGCCTCCTCCCAGACGCCCGAGGCCGTGCTCGACGCCATGGACGGGTACTACCGGCGGCTGCGCGCCAACGTCGAGCGTGGCGTCTACCGCCTGTCTGAGGAAGCGACCGCCCGCTACGAAGCGTCCCGCCATCGCCTCGCGGCCTTCGTCGGTGCCCCGTCGCCGGACGGGGTGGTGTTCACCCGCAACGTCACCGAGGCGATCAACCTGGTCGCCTACAGCTGGGTACGGCGGCGGCTGGGACCCGGTGATGCGGTGCTGACCACCGCCATGGAGCATCACGCCAACTTCGTGCCCTGGTGGCATGCCGCGCAGGACACCGGGGTGGAGCTTCGCGTCGTGCCGGTGCGCGAGGACTTCCACCTCGACGTCGAGGCGATGGGTCACCTGCTCGCCGACGGGCGGGTGCGGTTCCTCGCGCTCGGCCATGTCAGCAACGTGCTCGGCACGATCAACCCGCTGTCCGAGCTCATCGCGCTGGCCCGGGCCGCGAACCCCGAGGTGGTCGTGCTCGTCGACGGGGCGCAGGCCGTGCCCCACCTACCGGTGGACGTCGCCGCGCTCGACGTCGACTTCTACGGGATCACCGGCCACAAGATGCTCGGTCCGACCGGCATCGGGGCGCTCATCGCCAAGCCCGAGCGGCTCGAACAGATGCCCCCGTTCCTCACCGGCGGGTCGATGATCCTGGACGTCTCGGCCGAGCACGTGGTGTGGAACCATCCGCCCCACCGCTTCGAGGCCGGCACGCCCATGATCGCCGAGGCGTTCGGGCTGCACGCCGCCTGCGACGTCCTCGACGAACTCGGCATGGACGTGGTCCGCGCCCATGAGCGTGAGCTGGTCGCCACCTTCCTCGACGCGCTCGGGGCCGCCGATGGCGTCACGGTCTACGGACCCACCGACCCCGAGCAGCGCTCCGGGGCGATCTCGTTCGCGGTCGACGGGGTGCACCCTCACGACCTCGGGGCCATGCTCGACAGCTACGGTGTGTGCATCCGGGTGGGTCACCACTGCGCCAAGCCACTGATGCGCTGGCTGGGAGTCAACGCCACCGCCCGCGCGTCGCTGTACGTGTACAACGACGTCGACGACCTCGCCCCGCTGCTCGAGGGCATCGAGGCGGCCCGCCGGTTCTTCGCCCGTTGAGGGGACTTCCGTGACGATGGACGACCTGTACCAGGAGATCATCCTGGACCACTACCGCCGCCCGAAGAACCGGGCGCCGGCACTCGACGGTGAGGACGTCCACGTCCACCACTCCAACCCGCTGTGCGGCGACGAACTCGACCTGCGGCTTCGGGTCCGCGACGGGCGCATCGACGGGCTGGTGTTCGACGGGGAGGGCTGCTCGATCAGCCAGGCCTCGGCCTCGGCGATGACCGACGCGGTGCTCGAGCGGGACCTCGACGATGCGCTCGAGCTCGCCGAGGACTTCCGCCTGCTGATGCACGGCACCCCCGCCACTCGGCCCGACGACCTGCGCGACGGGGTCGTCTTCGAAGGAGTGGCCCGTTTCCCGGTCCGGGTCAAGTGCGCGCTGCTGGGGTGGATGGCGGTGCGCGACGCCATCGAGACCTACCTGGCCGGCGCATCCGACCACGCCGTGACCTACGACGACTGACCCCGAGGAGGAGCACCATGAGCGACCAGCGCACCGCGAGCCGATCACCCGTCTGGGACGACGGTGAGGGCATCCCCGAGGCCGACACGCCCGACGGCGCTGCTCCGGCCGCCGCCGACGAGCCCCGCCACCCCTTCGCCGACCTCCCCCTCGAGGACGACGGCGCACCCGCGGGCGAGCACCTGTTCAATGCGCTCAGGGCCGTGGTCGACCCCGAGATCGGCTACAACATCGTGGACCTCGGCCTGGTCTACGAGGTCACCAAACCGCGGCGCGGACACGCGCACGTGCTCATGACCCTGACCACCATGGGGTGCCCGCTGACCGAGGTCATCCACCAGCAGTGCTCCGTCATCCTCAGTGCCATGCCGGGCATCGACCACGTCGACGTGGAGTTCACCTTCTCGCCGCCGTGGTCCACCGACAACATGGCCGACTACGTGCGCGAGGAACTGCGCGCGATGGGCATGAACGTCTGAGTCTCGCGCGCGGCAGGCGGGGCCGGCCGGGCCTCGACCCGTACCCACACCGACCGCGGAGGTGGTCTCCACGGGGGCGGCGCTCCGAGCCGGGGATCGGGTTCCCACGCTTTGCACGCCCGGACGCTGCCCGGGTTCGAACTCTGCTCGACACTACCCTTCCGCACCCGTCCCTAGGAGGTCCCGGCATGGTCAAGCCCGTCGTCGACCGGCGCGAGCCCCTGTCGCACGAGGAGATCGCTCGCTACAGCCGGCACCTGATCATCCCCGACGTCGCGATGGCCGGCCAGGAGCGGATCAAGGCTGCCCGAGTCCTGCTGGTGGGCACCGGTGGACTCGGTTCCCCACTGGCGCTGTACCTGGCCGCCGCCGGCGTCGGGACCATCGGTCTCGCGGACGACGACGTCGTGGATGCCTCCAACCTTCAGCGCCAGATCATCCACGGCACCTCGGATATCGGCGTGCACAAGGTGGACTCCGCCCGCGCGTCGATCCTGGAGATCAACCCCCACGTGCAGATCGTGGAGCACCGAACGTTCCTGACCTCCGAGAACGCGCTCGAGATCATCGCCGATTACGACCTGGTCATCGACGGCACCGACAACTTCCCGACCCGCTACCTGGTCAACGACGCATGCGTGCTGCTCGGCAAGCCGAACGTCTACGGTTCGATCTTTCGCTTCGAGGGCCAACTCAGCGTGTTCTTCGCCGAGCACGGTCCCTGCTACCGCTGCATGTTTCCCGAACCGCCGCCGCCGGGGATGGTGCCGAACTGCGCCGAGGGAGGCGTGCTCGGGATCATGGCCGGGCACATCGGCACCGCCCAGGGCATCGAGGGCATCAAGTTGATCACCGGCATCGGTGAGCCGATGATCGGTCGGCTCGGGTTGTGCGACGCGCTCGAGCAGCGTTGGACCTACGTGAAGGTCAACAAGGACCCGGCCTGCCCGGTGTGCGGCCCCGAGCCGACCATCACCGCGCTGATCGACTACGAGGAGTTCTGCGGGGTGCCTTCCCACGACGGGCTCGTCGAGGTGGACGCCTCGTTGGCCGACGTCGAGATCCTGCCGACCGAGTATGCCGACATCGCCGACAAGCCCGACGTGGTCCTGCTCGACGTGCGCGAAACCCACGAGTACGAGATCAACCGGATCCCCGGGGCGGTGCTGATCCCCAAGGACACCCTGCCTGGGCGGCTCAGCGAACTCGACCCCACCGCCGAGTATGTGGTGCACTGCAAGTCGGGCATCCGGTCGCTGGAGTCCACCGACCTGCTGCGGGGGGCCGGGTTCAAGGCCCGTTCGATGCGCGGGGGAATCGACGCCTACGCGCGGCAGATCGACCCGAGCATCCCGGTCTACTGAACGCCCGCGGCCGGCCTCACCCGATGATCGGCGCAAGCCGCGCGGTGAAGTGGCGCAGCCACCTCGGCTGCTCCACGATCCGGTAGCCGCGCACCTGCTCGGCACGCGCGGCGACCGCCGCGATCACCTCGCCGACGTAGTCGACGTGGCTCTGGGTGTAACTGCGTCGCGGCAGTGCCAGGCGCACCAGTTCGTGCGGGGCGGTCAGGTCGGGCTGCCCGGGCTCGCCGGGTCGGCCGAACATCAGCGTGCCGATCTCCACCGCACGTACCCCGCCCTCCAGGTACAACTCGCAGGCCAGCGCCTGCGCGGGCAGTTCGGGAGCGGGCACGTGAGCGAGCAACGCGCCCGCGTCGAGGTAGACCGCGTGCCCACCGGGCGGGCGCACCGTGGGCACTCCGGCGGCCCACGCCTTCTCGGCCAGGTAGGCCGCGGTGCGCACCCGGTAGCGCAGGTAGTCGGGATCGGTGACCTCCTGCAGGCCCACCGCCAGCGCATCGAGGTCGCGGCCCGCCAGCCCGCCGTAGGTGGGGAAGCCTTCGGTGAGGATGAGGTTGTCGCGGCAGCGGGCGGCCAGTTCGGGATCGTTCAGCGCGAGCACCCCACCGATGTTGGCCAGCCCGTCCTTCTTGAGGCTGATCGTGCAGCCGTCCGCGAGCCGGAAAACCTCCTCGGCGATCTCGCGAGGGCTGCGATCCTGCTGGCCGGGCTCACGCTCCTTGATGAACCAGGCGTTCTCGGCGAATCGGCACGCATCCAGGAAGAACGGCACCTCGTAGCGGTCGCAGAGCTCGCGCACCCCGCGCAGGTTGGCCAGGCTCACCGGCTGCCCACCGCCGGAGTTGTTGGTGATGGTCACCAGCACCAGCGGCACCTGGTCGCCGGCCTCGCGGAGCGTGGCCTCGAGGGCTTCGAGGTCGAGGTTGCCCTTGAACGGCGCGTCGAGCTGGAGGTCGCGTCCCTCAGTGCAGACCAGGTCGCGGGCCTCCGCCCCCTGGAACTCGACGTTCGCTCGGGTGGTGTCGAAGTGGGTGTTGTTGGGCACCACCTCGCCGGTGGCGACCAATTCGCCGAACAGGATCCGCTCGGCCGCGCGGCCCTGATGGGTGGGGATGACGTGGGTGAATCCGGTCAGCTCGCGCACCACCGACTCGAAGCGCTCGAAGGAGCGTGCGCCGGCATACGACTCGTCGCCGCGCATGATCGCCGCCCACTGCTCGGAGGACATCGCCCCGGTCCCCGAGTCGGTCAGCAGGTCGATGAGCACGTCGTCGGCCGCCAGCGCGAACAGGTTGTAGCCGGCCGCGGCCAGCGCCTGCTCCCGCTCGGCGCGGGTGGTGAAGCGCAGCGGCTCGACCGCCTTGATCCGGAACGGCTCGATGATGGTGCGCTCGGGCACGGCGGGCTCCTCGCAGCTGGGGTCCCTCGAGCCTAGGTGCCTGCCCCGGTCCGTCGTCGCTGCGGGTTGGTGTCCGTCACGCTCCCACCTGGGTTCGGTTGCGGCCCCATGGCCGGGTTTGGTTGCGGCCCCATGGCCGGGTTTGGTTGCGGCCCCATGGCCG